>NZ_JBVVQD010000021.1:0-116528 GCF_055811755.1 Mesorhizobium sp. WSM4840 | reverse complement strand
TCAAGACCATAGACAACATTCCCACCCTCTTCGAATACAACTCATGAACCAGGGGGTATTATGACAATGGTTCCAAGCAGCCCTTGATGTCTCCCTCGATGACCCACGGATATGGCATCCCGTGCCTCCGGGTATCCCCGCCGCGTTTATGCGACTGAGCAGCCCGTCGGATATGCTCCAAGGCGCCGTGCGTGCTCCGTCCGGGCCTGAACCCATAGGAAACATGCCAGAACTGCGCCTCGAAGATTGGCTCCAGAAGTGTTTTGACCGCGCTTTGTACGACGCGGTCCTTGACCGTGGGAATGCCCAGGGGCCGGAACTGCCCCGGTTTACCGGCTTTGGGGATGAGCTTGCGCCTCGCCGGGCTCGGTCTGTACGCGCAAGAGCGCAGTTCAGCCTGAAGCCTGTCGAGAAAGCGTAGCTCTCCTCTCTTCCGGATGCGTCCTACGGTCATCCCGTCGACCCCGGCCGTGCGCCCGCCCTTATTGGTGGACACGCGACGCCAAGCGTGACGAAGCATGCGCGAGTCTGTCAGCCAGCCCCACATGTCCCGCCACTGTTCGTCGGGCTTCGCCTTACTCCACTGATACAGTTTGCGCTGAACGCCGAGTACCCAAGCTTCATCAGCCTGATGATCCATGTCCACAGATCACTCCTCCGTCATGCCAACCGATCGTCTTCCTGCCTCCCTTCGCCATGTGCCCAGCTTTCCTGGACTCGGACTACTACGGAGGCTCCGCCCCTGAACACGCCCGTCTCCGGTCGTCGCGGCTAGCCCGGTTCCTGCCGGGCAGACGGTTCAAGTTCCCGTGTTCCGATTTTCAACCTTCGTGCCTGTAGGTGGTGCGCTATACCCCTGGCGATACGGGAAGTGGGTTGAAGGAACTCGCCCACCCCGAGTGCGTATTTCTCGCACCCCTCAGCAGGGAACATTGAGCCCTGCCATGTCTGATCGCTCTGTTTGTCTCCCCCGCCATCACGATTGGGAAACTTCTCGGATATTCAGAGGCTTCAGTCACGCACTTCGTTGTCTCACCATGAGCACTGCGGTAGCCCGGCCCGGTAGTGATGGCTTCCGTCCGGTACAGTTCAGACCGATCTGCTTATGGCACCGAACCGGCGACACCCGGTCCAGCTTTTCGGTCCCCTTCCTTTCGTTGTTCCCACGAAAGGGACGGCATTGCAGCCGTCGGTCAAAAATCAGCAAGCTAGGAGGGGTTCTAACTATGTCATACTACCCTCCCGCGCCGTCACGGCGCACCGATGTCTTCGGAAAAGCGCTTGATCAGACCAAACCCTTTGGACAGAGAGGTTCCACCCTTGAAGAGGAGGCGGGGTCCGCCCTCTTTCAAGCCATTGAACAAGGCATCCAGCGTCCAGCAGACCCAGAAGTCCTTCTCGACATTCTGGGATGCCGTGCCGAGGCGTAGCGCCGTCGTATCGAAGGCGCTCAGCATCGCGTCCGACCCTGCCGCGAGAACCTCGTCGAAAGCCGGATTCATGTCTTCGTCGCCCCGGCTGCACTGCGCGTGGCGGTTTGCGTCTTCTGCGTAGAGAGCGGCTTGCGCTTGGAGCCGACGACAGCAGCATGATGCTGATCACCAGCATTGTCCGTCGTTCTTTGCTGATGACGATCATCAGCAGCACGATCATCGTCGATGTGCCGACGATGAACGCCGGCATCGCTTTCAACGAGCGGCTTGAGGAACACCCACATCCATGTCGGAAGCGCTGTCATACCAGCAGTAAGATCGGCCTTGAGAGGCGGCCCCGCAGTCGGATCTTCGAAAAGCTTGGTCAGCTTGCGTTTAACCTGATCGCTCTCCCCTTCACGAGCCAAGAGATCGCGCAGCCAGTGAAGCGCCTGGACGACGCGCATCGCTGGTCGCCCGGCCCAGAACAACTTGCTGGCCGCGGTCGGGCGGAAGGTGATCGTCACATTGCCGAGCTTGATCGCGCGGCGCCGGGCGTCGGTGTGCACCACGATTTTGGCCGGGATGGCGTCAGTCAGGCCGAGATCGTTTGCGGCGGTCATTCCGTCGACAAGCATTCGGGTTTGGTCGCGTCGCCCGACTGCGTCGATGACCGAGCGCGGATCGGGCGGGTTGGGTTTCTGGGTGAGCTTGTTGAAGCCGGGCTGATCATAGAGCCCGCGATCAATCCGCCTGAGGGTCCCGACTTTCGTCAGCCGCTGCAGCGCCTTGTCGACAGCGTCCCGGGAGGCGAGATCGACGAAATCGCTAGGCGTCCATACCTTGCGCGGCGCATCCGCACGGATGCGTTCTAGCATTGCTGCCTTTAGATCAGGTGAGTCGCTGCTCATGTCCGAAACATGTAGCTCTTTTTCGGACAGGGACAAGCGGCGTCCGAAATAGATATACAAATTTCGGACATCCGCAACGTGGCCAGTCGCGGCCGTAGCGCTCTGGCACATAATTACGGAAGCCGAGCAAACGTTGGAGGATGCCGTCCGCAAGGCCTACCGCGTAAGCGATCGCGTTTACGACGGCTGAGCAGGGCAAGGGAGCATCAGCAATCGCTCACGCGACTGGCCTCACCCGACAGACCGTACTCGGAGGACCCAGCCAGGGCCGAGAAGGCTCTTGCCGCCTGGGGACTGGAAATACCGCGTCACTCGATGCCGGTCTAGAGTCGCGAATTGATCGTCCTTTGCAGAACGCTACAACTAGTAAATATCACAAGGTGTTGACCGACACACGCCGACTCTGTATCCCGGTGGTCAGTTGGGGGGATGAGCGATGATAGAATCTGCGCCGGATATTGGGGTGGTGCAGCTTGCCGGATGCCGGTGTCGCTGCGGTCACGAATGGCTGCCCCGCGATAGAAACGAGAAACCCCGAGTTTGCCCAAAGTGTAAAAGTGCAAATTGGGACCGGCCACGTATCTCTGAAAGAAGATTAGCTGCCGCTATTTCCTCCGCACGGAGCAAGTCTCAGGCGAAGGGTCGCTAGCCATGCCAAACGAGCGCACCACAGAAGACATCGTTCGTAGTCATCTGAAAAAGCATGGCATCGCCGGGCAGATTCTCGAAGAACAAACCAGCGACGATCCAAAGATCAAGAAGGCACTCGCCAAAGCCAGTAAGGGCGGTGAAGGGATGGGCAAGCCTGAGTTTATTCTCAGGCTCAAAGATGATCCCGATTTCTTGCTCGTGGTCGAGTGTAAAGTCGATCCCGCAAAACACGAGAGTTCCAACAGAGACAAGCCCGTGGAATACTCGGTGGACGGCGCGCTCCTCTACAGCGCGCATCTCTCCAAGCACTTCGATGTCATTGCCGTCGCCGCCAGCGGGACAACTGCGACGAACATCAAGATTTCAACATTTAGGCAGCTTCGGGAAAGCCCTACGGCTGACCCGCTCTGCGACGAGCACGGACCGATTGAGCGCTTATTGCCGGTTGCCGAATACCGCCGCCTCCTGAGTTTTGACCCGGCGGTAAGATTCCGCTCGCAAGTCGAGTTGATGGACTTCAGTCAGACGCTCCATGACTACCTTCGCGATTACGCAAAACTCAGCGAAAATGAGAAACCTCTGGCAGTTTCTGGATGTCTTCTCGCCCTCCGCGACGACGCTTTCAAGTCTAATTGGAGGAAATATAAAACGGGCGTCACACTTGGCAGAGAGTTGATGGCTGCACTCCGGCGGGAGATCGACGCGGCTGTGCCAGAGCCCGCTAAGCAGCGGGTCATGCTTCAGCCTTATCAGTTCTTGGAGACCCACCCTGAGCTCAACAGGACTCCCCCCGGCAAGACTGAATGGCCCCTCCGTGCGTTGGTAGGACTCATCGAGGAGAACGTTCGGCCATTCCTCGATACCTATCATGATGTTGATGTCATAGGACAGTTTTACGGGGAGTTTCTTCGGTATACAGGCGGGGATAAAAAGGGCTTGGGCATCGTCCTGACTCCAAGGCATCTCACCGAGCTATTTGTGAAGCTGGCACGCGTAGGTCTTAAAGATACTGTGATCGACACCTGTTGCGGAACGGGTGGCTTCTTGATCGCTGCTCTTGCGGAACTTGATGCAAAGGCTGATGGAGACCCCGACATCAGGGAGGATATTAGGCGGCACCGTCTCGTGGGTGTTGAGCAACAACCACATATGTTCGCGCTCGCGGCTTCGAACATGATCTTGCGCGGCGACGGGAAGGCAAATTTATTTCAGGGAAGCTGCTTTGATCCAGAAATCGTCGAGAAACTTGAGAAGCCTGATCAAGCGCGGTTTCAGCGACCGTCGATTGGCCTTATCAATCCACCATTTGCACAACGAGGTGAGGGCCTGCATGAGTTGGATTTTGTAGCAAACCTGCTCGATATCTTGCGGCCAGGTGGTCGTGCTGTGGTGGTGCTGCCGATGAGCTGTGCCATCGAACCGCATCCGCAGCGAAAGGCCATTCTCGAAAAACACACGCTCGTTGCCTCAATATCGCTCCCAAATGATATCTTCCATCCGATCGGAGTGATTGCCTGCGCGCTGGTTTTCGAGGCACATCAGCCCCATGCGGACTCACCTTCCCCTACATGGTTCGGAGCCTGGAAGAATGACGGTTTCGTTAAGAAAAAGAGACGAGGACGGATCGATCTGAACGAGAGTTGGCCTGATATCCGTGACGCTTGGCTAAAGAGCTTCCATGCCAGATCAACAGTCACCGGCCAAAGTGTGGTTCGGCAAGTTGGTGCGGACGACGAGTGGCTGGCTGAGGCATACCTCGAAACAGATTACTCTGCCCTAACTGCCCAAGACTTTGGCAAAGTGATACGAGAATACGCAATCTTTGAAGCCGTTATGGCAGCGGACATTGACGAGGAGGTAGAGTGATAACGGTCGAGTCGCTCTTCCACGTCGGCAAGGGACATCAGCTCGCGCTGAACAGAGTCGACGCGATGGATGACCCCGATGGTGCGGTGGCCTACGTTACACGTAGCCATCGGAACAACGGAATAGGAGCGTGGGTGCGGCCCATACCGGGGCTGGCACCCGCCCAGGCCGGAGACATCAGTGTATGCCTGCGATCTCGCAATCACTCGCTCTCCTCTTTTGTCCAGCCCCGTCGATTTTACACCACCTATCACGTGGCGGTCCTCACGCCGCAAAAGCCAATGTCACTTCAAGAGAAGCTTTGGTGGTGTCTATGCATCAGAGCTAATCGGTTTCGCTTCCACTTCGGGAGACAAGCTAACCGTACAATAGGCTCCTTGGTGCTTCCTGACGACATGCCCGATTGGGCAGCAGCGCAAGAGCTGCCCAGCCATGCCGGAAATGCAGCGAATGCTGTAGAAGCCGCCATTGACCCGACTGAGTGGGAAAGTTTCAATCTTCCTGACATTTTTGATATGCAAGCGGGAAAATACGTCGCGCGGCGTGACCTCGAACGCGGAGAGACCCCACTGATAACAGCTTCCGCTTGGAACAATGGAGTAACCGCTTACATTGCTGACGAGCCAGACTGGAATGGCGGGCAGATCACACTTGCAAATAATGGTAGTATAGGTGCGGCCTTCTTCCAGCCCCGTCCCTTCAGCGCGTCGCGTGACGTAACAATACTTCAACCGAAGTTCCCACTTTCCCCAGCCTCAGCGCTTTTCATATGCACCATCTTGCGCAAAGAGAGTGATCGCTTCAACTATGCCCGAAAGTGGAATGCGGGCCGAATGCGCGAGTCCAAAATTCGACTTCCGTCGCACGGTGGAAGCCCTGACACTAAGGCAATGGACGCCCTCATGCTGGCGCTTCCTCTGGGATGGACGTTGCTCTGAGGGTAACCTCGTTGCTTCTCTGGTGCTCCAGCGCTGAACTTTGCCGGCGATCACTAGTCTAGGGGCAACCTCGGCTTTTCGCCCCTGCCTGTCTGAGGGTAAGACCACCAATTTCGCAGCCGCGAGATCGGCCGTATACTCGGTTTTGCTGGAGATCGGCCAACGCCTACAGCGGGGCGCTTCTGGACTTTAGGTCGGGTGGGCATTGGCATCGACCTTAGCAAGCCGGAGACGGAACTCAGCGCATTCCCGCGTGGCAGGAGAGATTCGGCGGGGAATTTAATGACGGCGGCTTCAATCGTCCAGTCCAGTAGGCCAAACTCCTGGAGCCGCTTGAACCCGCTTTGAACATCTCCGCTTTCCATAAGGCGCGAAATTGCTTTGACTGTTCCGTGTCGCTGGCGCATCCCGATAAACGTGGTCGGGTGATATCCGTTCTGCCCAGACAACCGGCAGTCTCGTCAATGAATGATTCCAAGGCTAGGCTCGCCATCGCGAATTCCCATGCTTTCCGGTATGTAGGCGGGCCGTTATGCGACAGCGCCTATACGAGTTCGAAAGAGACACGTCTTCTCTGTTCGGTGCGTTGAGGTCAAGCACTGCGCTACCGAGCTTCTCGGAATCTCCGGAATTTTGGACTCCTTCGCAGGCTTTGCTTCCCTCCGGGATCGGCGTTTCGCCCTCCCACCGTGGGTTTCCCCGTCCAGCGGAAACTCCGTGACCTCCAGCCACACATGCGATGCAAGATGACCGCCAGGGCCACGTGCGAGCGCGACAATTGTTTTAGTTGTGTGCGTCAAGTTCTTGTGTGGATGCCAGCCATTTTGCAAGGAGGAACCTGAAGCATTGGACATGTGATCGAGTGCGGTCATGTGTCAGGCCTTGATTTGCGGCCGTTCCATGTGCCGCGGGCCGGTATGGTGATGCGCGGATCAGGTCCAAATCAGCAAAGCGAGCTTGCGTGGGCTCTCAACTTGACTCTGGTTTTCCTGACCCCGATCTGATCGATCATTTGCCCATGCAGTTCATGCCTTCCTCACATCTCCGACGTCCCGGTCTCAGGTGCGTTGTTGCAAATCACGCAGGCACCGTCGCCGGATTCCGGTAGTCCTCCTGTTTCGTCAGCATGGCCCAGATGCCACGCGCCATCTTGTTGGCCAGCGCGATTGCCACCAGCATGCGCGGTTTCTTCAACATCAAGCGGGCAAGCCAGGAACCGTCGGGCGCGCGCCTCCGAGACGCCCATCGAACCACAGCCATGGCGCCGATGATGAGCAACCGCCGAATATCGCGCTGGCCCATCTTCGATACCTTCCCTAGTCGTTGCTTGCCGCCGCTCGACTTCTGCCGAGGGACCAGCCCGAGCCAGGCGGCGAAATCGCGACCGCACTTGAAGGCCTCCATCGGCGGCGCAAAGGTTTCAATGGCAAGGGCAGCGATAGGGCCGATACCGGGCATGGTTTGCAGGCGCCGAGATGTTGCAGCTTGCTTGGACAGCGTGTCGATCGTCTTCAATGCCGCGAGCTGGCTGCTCAACTGGTCGATCTGGTCAAGTAGAGCGCTGCAGATATCGCGGACCAGATCCGGCAGGTCTGCGCTCTCGTCCTCGACGATCTCTGCCAGACGTGGCAGGTGGCCAATTCCTTGCGGAGCAACATAACCGAACTCATAGAGGTGCGCGCGCAGTGCATTCACCAATTCGGTTAACCAGGCGGCCTGCCGGGTTTGCGACCGCGTTTCACATGACCGTTGCTCTCAGCGCCATCAGGGATTCCGAACATGTGGTCGGTCTGGCCGGTGCGGCGCGGCCCGCGTCGGCTGCGCTGCAGATCGCGGCCGATCTGCATCTCGGCAACCATCTCCAGGGCGGCGTCCAGCCGCTTGTTCTCGACGATCGCCGAACGGTGAACCGAGCGCAGTTCATCGAAGGCTCTGTAGGGCAGGGCGACACCCTCATGCATGATCTCGAGACGGCCATCAGGATAGCCGCCACAGCCGGCCGAGCATCATCGGCTGTTCAGGGCGTCATGAGCGATCAGGAGACGCGAGACAAACTCTTGCTGGGGGCCGCGGGAGTAGCCATAGCGGCTGCTATGGCTCTTGCGTATCAGCGGCGGGAACAGGAGAGGACGGCGGTCGATTAATCCGGAAAGCGGACTCGAACAGCAGCCACTGAAAGCGTGCGCACGAGCGACAGTCGTGGGAGACGCCGGTCTGGTAAGGATATCGCGCAGGAGCCTGTTGCTGGCCGCCCGCCGCGGGACAAGCATTTTCCACGGTGCAAACTGTTTCAGCCGAGGACGTGGCTATGATGAACAAGGTTGTGCTACTAGGCGATTCGGTGTTCGACAACAGCGCCTATGTCGCCGATGGAGCAGATCTATTGGCCCCCACGTTTTGCGTCAGCTCCCGATCGGCTGGTCGGCGAAGCTGCTTGCCGTTGACGGCAGCGTCATGGCGGATGTGGGCCGGCAACTGAACCGCCTGCCAGCCGACGCCACTCATCTGGTGGTAAGCGTGGGAGGGAACGACGCGCTCGGCGTCTCCTCCGTTTTGAACGCTCCGTCGCGGTCCGTTGCCGACACCCTGCTGAGGCTCGCCGAAATTAAAGAGCAGTTTTGCTTGGAGTACATGTCGACCCTGGACGCCGTTCTGGCTGTAGGGCTGCCGACCGCGATTGCTCGATCTACAATGTCCGGTATGCCAACCCCGACCAGAGACGCATTGCGGTAACGGCCCTGTCGATCCTCAACGATTGCATCACACGAGCAGCCGCCGTGCGCGGCGTTCCGCTGATCGACCTTCGCATTGTCTGCGGCGAGGACGCCGACTTTGTCAACGCCATCGAGCCTTCGGAACAGGGCGGCAAAAAGATTGCCGCGGGGATCGTGTCGTTCCTTGCCAAGCATGAATTCCGAAGCGGGCCTGCCGAACTGATCGTTCGGTAGCAGCGCTTGCAGTTGCCATTCATGGTCGATCGGGCTTCCTCGGCGTTGCGGAGGACGAGGCAGCCGCTGAGCGGGCGTTTGTGGCCCTCCCAAGCGCGGACTTGTTCTCCCCCATCATCTCTCAGGAAACCGCCATCCTTGTGCGCCCCGACACCCTGGTCGCCATCGGTCGCATCGCGGGGGGCACTGTGGCCGAGAACCATTCATTGATCTGGGCGCTTGAGGGTTCTGCCGGTGCGCTATTGCTCGTCGGTAGGGCTTCGGGGCTGGCGAGTCTGCCAAGGCGAGCAACGACAGGCGATGCCGGCAGACATTACGTTACGGCACTTGATATTGCAGTGCAGCAAGCGTAGAGCACCGCGCGCTTATCGGAGTGTCGTCCATGGCCCTTACCAATGCTGGTAACGAGGCAGAACCTGTCGAACAATCGAGCCATTCTGAGGTCGAGCAGCACAGCACCAAGGTGCTGATGCTGGGCGCACTCGGTGTCGTTTACGGCGATATCGGCACCAGCCCGATCTATGCATTTCGCGAGGCGTTGCATGCATCAGCCGGTGGCAACGTCGCCAACCGTGGCGACATCCTCGGCGTACTGTCGCTGATCATCTGGTCGCTGACGATCACCGTGACGATCAAATACATCATGTTCGTGCTCCGCGCCGACAATCGAGGCGAGGGCGGAGTGCTGTCGCTTATGGCGCTGGCGCGCAACGGTTTCCCGACCCGCTCTGCGGTGATCCTCGGCATCGGCATCGTCGGCGCGGCGCTTTTTTTCGGCGACGCAGTCATTACGCCGGCAATCTCGGTCCTGTCGGCGGTCGAAGGTATGAATGTCGTCACGCCGACATTCCAGCCCTATGTGGTGCCGCTGACACTGGCCATCCTGGCGATCGTGTTTGCGGTACAGCGGTTTGGCACCGGCGGCGTAGGATTGGTGTTCGGGCCCGTTACCGCGCTGTGGTTCCTGGCCATCGGCCTTTCCGGCCTCAACCACATCATGGACGACCCGGAAATCCTGCTGGCAATCAGCCCGCATTATATCGTGTCATTCCTGATCAATTCGCCCGAAGTCGCCTTCGTCACGGTTGGTGCGGTTTTTCTCGCCGTCACCGGCGCTGAGGCGCTCTATGCCGACCTCGGCCATTTCGGGCGCAAGCCGATCGTGCTCGCCTGGCTGGCGGTAGTGTTTCCTTGCCTGTTGCTCAACTATGTCGGGCAAGGCGCCTTCGTGTTGGCGAATGGCGGTGTCGTCGGTCATCCCTTCTTCGAGATGAATGAAGGCTGGATGCTTATCCCGATGGTGGTGCTGGCGACGGCGGCGACCGTGATCGCCAGCCAGGCGGTGATCTCCGGCGCCTTCTCGCTGACCAGGCAAGCAGTACAGCTCAACATGCTGCCGCGTTTCGTGATCCTGCATACGTCGGAAAAACAGTCGGGCCAAATCTACCTGCCGCGCGTCAACCTGCTGCTGGCGCTGGTGGTGATGCTGCTGGTGGTCGGCTTCGGGGAATCCAGTAGACTGGCCTCGGCTTACGGTATTTCGGTGACCGGCAACATGCTGGTGACGAACATACTGCTTTTTGTCGTCATGACGCGCATCTGGAAATGGCCGCTCGCCGTCGCGATCGCCTTGATGGCGGTGTTCGTCTTCATCGATACCGGCTTCTTTGCAGCCAACATCGTCAAGGTATTCGAAGGCGGCTGGGCCTCGCTTGCCATTGCCGCAGGGATCGTGATGACCATGTGGACTTGGATAAGAGGCACCAGGTACCTGTTCGACAAGACGCGCAGGAACGAGATTCCGCTCGATTTCCTTGCCGCCAATTTGTTGAAGAAGAAGCCGCAGCTGGTGTCCGGTACGGCCGTGTTCCTGACCAGCGATCCCGTCAGCGCGCCGACCGCGCTGATGCACAGCCTGAAGCATTACAAGGTGCTGCACGAACAGAACGTCATCCTCTCGGTGGTGACGGCGCAGCAGCCTGTCGTGCCCGACAGTGACCGGGTCAAGATGGAACCGATCAACGATCTGTTCATGCGGGTGAAACTGACCTTCGGCTACATGGAGCAGCCCAACATTCCGCGCGCGCTGGCGATCTCCCGCAAGCAGGGCTGGAAGTTCGACATCATGACGACCTCTTTCTTCCTGTCGCGGCGCTCGCTCAAGGCGTCACCCAATTCCGGCATGCCCGTGTGGCAGGACAAGCTGTTCATCGGGTTGGCGCGCACGGCGGCGGATGCGACGGAGTATTTCCAGATCCCAACCGGACGTGTGGTCGAGATCGGGATGCAGGTGGCCGTTTAGGCATGCCCGGTTGAGCAGAATCAATTGGCATTTCCCGAGCCGGTGAATGCCTGACCGGGCGGAGGCCACGATGCTTGCGCCCAACTGGGGTCCGGTTCCAGGCCCGAAGCTTCCGGCCCCAAAGCCGTCCCTTTACGCCTGCGATCATTCCCGTTCCCCATTGTCTTGCCGACCACCAGTCGAGATGCGCTGAAACGACCTCGCCGGGCAGCAACTTATTTATTTGAACGTGATCGATGTGCCGCAAGTCCGACCTTCAATCTTTCAGTTCACAGGTAAGCGTTCCCAAAATCGGCGTGCCGCCTAACCGGCGCCGCATCGTGACCTGTCAGGAAGCCATGCAGGCGCGAGACAGAAGCTGGCTCGAGGCCGCCGGCCTGGTGCTGGTCCGGCAGCGGCCGGGCTCGGCCAAAGGCTTCATGTTCCTCACCATGGAGGGTGAGACGGGCGCGGCAAACGTCGTCGTCTGGGTCGAGATCTTCGAGAAATTCCGGCGCGTGCTTCTTGCGTCGGCCATGCTCGGCGTCCGCGGACGCATCCAGCGGGAAGGGGAGGTGGTGCACCTCGTCGCCCACCAGCTGACCGATCTGTCGGCCGAGCTGGCCAACGTGGGAAACCGCGAGACGCCGTTTCCGTTGCCGCACGGCCGCGGGGACGAAGCTCATCACGGCGGATCGGGCATCGATCCGCGCGGCATGCCGAAGGGGCGCGACATCGTCGATGCCCATGACCATATCGACCATATCAAGGTCAAGACGCGGGACTTCCGGTAGCGCTTCCGGACGGCCACTTCAGCAGCATGTTGTGCCCGCTATTGTCGGGCACGGTTAACCGCCGATTGGCAGCAGGTCACCCCATGCCGGATCCCAAATGTCGTCGCTCTCAAGCGCAACGACTGCCCGCACCTTTTTAAAGTCGCCGAGCACCTCGACGGCAGGACGCCGCCCCGTTTCCTGAGCCGCGGCGTAGCCGGTGTATTCGTGACCGTCCGGCTCAAACCACTCCAACGATTCCACGGTAGCCATGGCGTCGCCCTTGCGGCCGCGCGTGATGCGAATGATCGTGATCCCATCCTCGGCGCTCGCGTCCATGGAGACACGCTGCCAACGCTTCATCATGCTCTACCCCCATCTTGTTCCAAGGCGGTCGGATCATCTCAATGAGCCCTGCCTCGGGGCCGGCGGCCATTGGCCGGGAGCCCGTTCCACCCCAGCGCCAGCGGAACAGCGATGTAAACCTCGAAAGTGGTCCCGGTGCCCACCTGCTCGGCGGTGATCTCGTTCAGCCGCCAGCTTACCATGCATAACGCACCAGGGCTCGCAAGGGCTTGTGAACAATCTCGAACCATTTGCTCACTTCCAAGCGGCGTCTATACGACCAATATGACGCGTGGGACCGCAGCCTGACGATGTTCTGACACACAATCAAAGCAGCTCACTGACTGGCCTATGCCAGGATGACCCGAGATCCCGGGACAGCGCTGTGGCCGCGAACATTTCAGTGCGATTGCCCGCGATGATTTGGAACATCTCAATACGTTGATGATAATCACCCCTTGGGAGCCCTGATTTTCTGGACAGATCGAATGTGGCACTGAGTAAATTGCTATCTGGCCGTGCGCGCACATACCGCCCTGGCTTCCTTGCGCGGATGTTTCCTTCCGGAAAATGGAAGCTGACCCTGGACCCCAAGCTGTCCGGGCGCATTCGGCTGAGCCAGGATGGCGATGTTGATCTCAGCTGCCTCGATATCGTGTCGGTTTCGACCAGCAAGGCGCTGCTGTGGCATACCGTCGAGATCCGCGCACGCGGCAGAACGGACAATCTGTCGAGTCTGTCGGGGGACGCGTCCGAGCAACTGGCCGCAGACCTTCATGCGTTCATCAACACCCATCTCTTCGACCTCATTGGCCCAGAGACGGATCATTTGCTCGATGTCGATGCCAGGCTTCGGGAGATCACCGAAGGCAACAGACAGTATCTCGCGCAGGCCGATCTCGGCCGGGCCATCGCCAGCGTGCCCGGCAGCGCCGCTGCTGCACTTTCTCACCCGCTTCTGGATCCACAATTGATTCCGGCCGGGCTCAAGGCGTCCCTGCCGGCTTCGTTCGCCATGCTGACCGACCCAGGCGTTCGCCACGCCTACAATGAAGCGTTCGTTGCCGCGGAGCTGCGCAAATTCCAGCCATTTTTCGACAATCTCGACGGGCGCTCCTTTTCCGATCAGCAACGCGAGGCATGTATCCGCCTGGAGGACAACAATCTGCTCGTCGCCTCGGCCGGGTCGGGCAAATCCGCGACCATGGTCGGCAAGGTGGCCTATGTCCTGGAAAGGCAGCTCTACCGGCCCGATGAGATCCTGCTTCTGGCCTTCAATAAGAGCGCAGCAGATGAACTCAAGACCAGGATCGCACGACAGCTACAGATCGAGGAAAGCGCGCTGGAGTGCCGCGTCACGACCTTTCACGCGCTTGGACGAGGCATCATTAAGGAGGTCGAAGGACGTCCGCCCCAGCTTGCCAACTGGGTGGATCATCCCGCCGGCGAAGCCAGGGTCATCGAAGAGATCATCCGGAGCCTTGTCGAGACCGATCCGGAATTCGCGCGATTGTGGAGCGACCTGCTCGTGGTGCATCCCAAGGCGGACATCCCGGCCGACGTTTTCGACACCGAGGCTGACTACCGTCGCTATGTCTCGGAACGGCTCAGGAAGGGCGAAGCCACGATCGGCTCGCTTGCCGGAGTGATCGTCAAATCGCTGCAGGAGCAGAAGATCGTCAACTGGCTGTGGCTGCATTCCGTCGCATTCGAATACGAGAGGCAGCTTGCGGTTGAGGAGGATGACGGCACGGTTCGCCATCTGCATCCCGATTTCTACTATCCGCTGACTGATACGGTGCATGAGCATTTCGCGCTCAACGCCGATGGGACCTCACCCTTTGCGGATTATGTCCAGCACGCCGAGAGAAAACGTCAGGCCTATCGACGCAAAGAGATCGATTTCTTCGAGACGACTTCAGCCCAGGCCAGTGACGAGACCCTGCTCAGTACACTCGAGGCAGAACTGGCGCGCCGCGCGATTCTCTTCCAGCGCAAGAGCTATGCCGAGATCACGAAGGCGGTCGAGCCTGTAGTGATCAAGCACTATCACAAGCTCATATCCACCTGCATCAAGCATATTCGCGCCAGCCATCTGACGCTCGACATGCTGCTCGAGCGTGCCGGGACGCTACACGACAAGGAGCGCGCGAAGCTCTATGCCCGCGTCGTGTGGATGACCACGCAGGGCTATTCCCGGAGACTGGAAGAGACCAAGCGGATCGATTTTGACTCGATGATCGCCGACGCAGTCCGGCTGGTCGAGACCGGGCGATATCAGAGTCCCTATTCCCTGATACTTGTCGACGAGTTTCAGGACATTTCCGAGCCGCGCGCCAACCTCATCAAGGCGCTCAAGCAGCAGAAGGCGTTCAGCAAAGTGTTCGCAGTCGGAGACGACTGGCAGTCGATCTATCGCTTTGCCGGATCGGACATCACGATCTTCACGCAGTTCGAGGCCAATTTCGGGGCAAGCTGGCAGGGACGCCTGGAACAGACCTATCGCTGCAATCAGCTCATTGCCGAGACGGCCGCGACATTCGTCCAGCGTAATCCCGAACAGATCACGAAATCGGTTCGTTCGACACGGCCTGCCATTCCGCGGTCGATTCGGGTCATTCCCATTGATGACGAACGCGGCAGGCCCGAATTCGCCCAGGCTTGCCATCGTCTTCTCGAACGGCTCGACATCGCCCTGGGGAGCATCGCCGAGCAGTGGCGCAGCGAACCAGACGCCAAACTCAAAGTGCTGGTTCTATGGCGGTACAATCTGCTAGATCCGTTCGGCGGGATCCCGCCCTCCTTCGCCAATATCGAGGTTTCTGGCCAATCCTTTCACCGGGCCAAAGGGCTTGAGGCGGACTACACGGTTCTGCTTGATGTGAGTGAAGGCGATTATGGCGTGCCGAGCCGCATCGAGGACGATGAACTGCTCAACCTGGTCATTCCCCAGCCTGAAACCTTCGCCTACGCTGAAGAAAGACGCCTGTTCTACGTCGCGCTAACGCGCGCCAGCCGGGGCGTATATCTCATCACCAACAGCCGCCAGCCGTCCCGCTATATCCGGGAACTTTGCGAGATAGCCGGGGATGAGGTGCGCTACGAGACAATCGAAGGCGCTGCCTTGCGTCAATGCCCTGTGTGCCTGGTGGGCGAGATGGTCGAGAAGCGCAACAGGAACGGAACGGTGTTCTGCGGATGCAATCAGTTCCCCGATTGCAAGCACAGCGAAGGGGGGCCGGCGGAGCCATCTGCGCGCTTGCGAAGGCGCGCCTGAAGTTGAGACGGTCGCCCCGACGGTAGCTGTGGCGTCGGGGCGTTGCCGCGCGGGAACCGGGTGGACCTGGGGCAGGATCGCCAATCAACCTAAGGGTCAAAGTCGCATAAGATTGCAGTGTGGAACGTCAGCCCGGGATCGGGTCCTGCAGAGGGCGCAACGTATTAACCTTGTGCTTTGGGGAGCACAGCATAATCGCACGTCTTCATCGCCTGGCAGCTTCATCATTGATGTCACCTTGGAGAGCGAGAGAAGACTGTTAATAGTTGGGCACGGGTACGAGCTGTCTCGGTCGTTCGCTCGATCGAAAGCACTGTGCTTGGAGGAAGCTCTCCATGATGCAAGGCGAGAAGGTGCCGGCCTACTTCCTTGTCCGCTGCCGTGAGCCGATTGTAGTGGCGAAAGAAAGTCCATCCAGGTATGGCGTACGGAATGTCGCTGTCCAAAATGAAGGCGTTTGAACGCTTCGCTGACGTGCGCCAGCGCGGCTAAAGCGCGCCGGTTTGCGTGCATGCAGCCCAGAAAGGCCTTGAGGTTATGGAATAGACAAGCTTTACAGCGATAGGGCCGCTCCGGGGCTTCAGATCCAGTGGCAGTTTGGGAGTGCGAAAATTCGGGACCCTTCAGCGGCGGCCGAAGGCCAGGACCTCGGCTGTGTAAGTCTCCACCACCAGGCTGAAGGGCTGGTTCGCCCCCGTATAGAGGATGGCCCGGTGCCGAAGCACCTCGTGGGGAATGGCCAGCGCCCCCTTCCCCGCCGCCGGCAGCGGCGCGTCCATCTCCCACCCTTTGGGCAGCGGCGACCACAGCAGCTCGGCGCTAATGGTCTGGCGGCGGAAGTGCAGCGGCTGGACCACCTTCCCGAAGGGCTGGTCGGTTGGTGTCGAGCACCTGGTTCATCTGGGGCGTAAGGCGCGACGGGACGTACCAGTTATCGGCCTCGGAGAGCACGAGTTCGCCACAGGCGAGCTGCACGCGGCGATAGTGCACGGGTTCGTCAGCGCTGATGCCCAACGCCTGGCGGGTATTGTCCGGCAGCAATTTGTCGTCGTCCTTTACGCGATGGGCGACGATCTTCGCCTCCGGCGCCAGCCCGTGGTCACCACACCACCGTTCCAGCGTGAGCGTGGCGCTGGGGTGGCTGAGCAGGTCGGCGTTGAGCATTTCCAGCAGGGCCAGGGCCTGGGTGCGGGAGGCGGTGTCTTGGTGAAGGGCGTGCGGGCCTCGGAGGGTGACGAGACGGTCACCATCATGGCGAGGGAGGCTGCTGCGACGAGATTTCGAGTACCCATCCTACGAAACCCTTTGCGTTGCGTTATGAAGCGGCGTTTGCAGGAACGCAGCCTGTGCGCGAATTGAAAACATGGCGGCGCAACCGCAACCACTAAACGCACCCTGTGCGCGACCGCAGGCTGTTTGAAAGGAAAGAGGCTGCCCCCCCTTTCATACTCCGCGCAGATTATGCTGTTGGCACTTGCACGCTCCAGAACGAATCTCCGGCAGACGAAATCAAGCTTCGACCTTCTTGCGGGTCCGCTTCGTCGGCGCCGGCATTTCCGGCTCTTTCGGTTTGCGGCCGAGCCCACGTCTTGACCAATGCCGAGCGCGCTGCGGCGTAATTCGGCGCGACCATGCGATAGTCCGCCAGCAGACCCCATTTGGCGCGATATTCACTCTGCGTCAGCGTCTTCCCAGCGGGGTCTTCGAAGAGATCGCGAGCGCCCAACCTCGAATTCCTACGTGGCTCGCCGCCCTCGATTTAAGCGACCCGGTGGCTAAAGATGACGTCCCCGCCGAGGAGATCCTATGGATCTCGTTCGGCCACAGAATCTTACTGCAAGCAGGGGTGGGGGATTTTCACCGGTTCTGTCACTATATTGTCAAAGGTTGCAGTGATACTCGTAGACCCGCAGAAAGAGCGTGGAACGGCAAAGTCGCCGATGTAACGAACAGCTTGGGGGAGCCTGAATGTCCGGGATCACTTTCAAAGTATTCTCGAATGCCGACGACGTACATCTTGTATGGCGCCATGAGGATGACATTCCAGGTTGCCTGGGATTTGCCATCGAATGCCGTCGAGGCGATGCGGAGCCCAAATATCTATCGAACCGCGTCGGCTTCGAGGACGACATCGAGGTCGATGACCAGGGCGAACGTCTAACCTCCCGCTCATCGCAAATTTGGCCGTTCCAACGCTATGACTGGACCGATCATGCTGCGGATCTCGGGGATGTGATCGCCTATCGCGTGGTCGCCAGGGTCCTTGGTGACGACGGGCGCACTGCTCGGTTTCCGCTCGAGCCGATGTCGGTCGCCTCCTTCCATGCCCGCGCGTTGGATCTCGTTCGTAGTCTCGGCGGGACACCGGAATTGCATGGCAGGCCGAGTGAAATCCCGGACGCAATTCCGTTCGCCGAGGACCGAGCCGAGCGACCCTACGACGCCGATGCCGTGGCGCGTTTCTTCAGGGCATGCATAGCGGTGACATCCATGTTCCAGACCTTCCGCACGGCCTATCTCGGCAAGGTCAGCCCGGTGCATCTCTTCTGGGGAGGCCTCGATCTGGCGGTGACGCGCTTTTCCGGCCGGCCAGCGCCCTTGCACCCAGGCGGCATCCCGGCCCTGCCTGACGAAATCACCCGCGAAGCCTACAGTCACGAAGTTTCGTCGGCTGGCTTTTGGCCGGGCGGTGGAGCGATCGACTTTCCCGCGTTCTATTCCTATGCCTATCCGACACCGGTTGACTTCGCGGCGGCGAAGATACTTCCCAACGCCGCATACTACGACAAAAGCCTCGGAGAATTCCTGCTACCTTATGATGCGATCCGCAGAGCCGCCGATCCCGAAGCCACCCTCATGAGTTTTCTCGAGAGCACATATCGCGCCGCTGCTGACCTCGCCGACTGGGATTCCGCTCTCGAATGCGCAGTCGGTCAACCGCGGCGACCTCGGCCCCTGTGAGTTCTGGCGCGCCGACGTTCGTCTCGTGCCCGAAACTCTTCTCTGCGCACCAGATCAATCCGACGCTGGTCGATTGGCTCAAGACGACGCCGCCCAAAAACGCCTCACGATCTCGATCCCGCTGCCTATCGACGGCGAGTTTTCAACCCGAACCTTTCGGTGGAGGGGATCGCACCTGTAAATCTGACGGCAATCCTTCTTTGCTTGGTCTACTCGCTTGGGTGCAATTTCGCATTGCGACGGTGTTCCGTTCACGATGGCTGCTTCAACGCGGCGGTGTCGATCGGCAGCTTTCGCAGGCGCTTGCCGGTTGCCGCAAAAATCGCGTGGGTCACTGCGGGAACGATGGCCGAAGTCCCTGCCTCGCCCATCCCGCCCGGCGGCTCCAGGCTCTGGACGATGTGCACCTCGATGGCCGGCGCCTCCTCCATGCGCAGAAGTTGGTATGTGTCGAAATTGGTTTGCTCGACCCGTCCGTCCTTCAGGGTGATCTCGCCATAGAGCGCGGCCGTGATCCCGAAGATGATCGCGCTCTGGATTTGAGCCTGGACCGTATCGGGATTGACGACGGTGCCGCAATCGACCGCGCAGACGACCCGGCGGACGCGAACCGCTCCGTCCCTCGCCACCTCGACTTCAGCAACCTGCGCCAAATAGGTCGCGAAGACGAACTGGACGGAGACGCCACGACCGACCCCTTCAGGCAAGGGCTGTCCCCAGCCGGCCTTTTCCGCGGCAAGCTCGAGGACGGCTTTGGCGCGGGGCGCATTGTCGAGAAGGGCCAGCCGATAGGCGACGGCATCTTGCTTCGCCGCGGCCGCCAGTTCGTCCATGAAGCTCTCGACCACGAAGACATTGTGCGACGGCCCGACGCTGCGCCAGAAGGCAGTCGGAATGCCGGGCGGTTCCACCCGCAGATACTCGACGTGCATGTTCGGGAGGGTATAGACCAGATCGATCGCGCCTTCAGTCGTGTCGGGATCGAGACCGTTGTTGAAAAACGGGGGACCCCATCTCGCGATGACCGAGGAGCCCGCGAAGCGATTGTTCCAGGCGACCGGCACTCCTTTCTCATCGAGACCGGCAGAGATCCGGTCAAAGAAATAAGGCCGATACATATCGTGCTGGATGTCTTCCTCGCGGGTCCACACGACTTTCACGGGACCGTCGACATGCTGCGCGATCTGGACGGCTCGAATGACACCATCGATTTCCAGCCGCCGGCCAAAGCCTCCGCCGATCAGATGATTGTGGACCACGACCTTTTCCAACGGCAGGCCGGCGGTCTCCGCCGCCGCCGCTTGGGCTCGCGCCATGATCTGACTACCGACCCAGACCTCGCAGCCGTCCTTGCGGACATGAACCGTGCAGTTCATCGGCTCCATTGCGGCGTGTGCGAGGAACGGAACCTGGTAAGTCGCCTCCACCTTGATGACGGCGCCCGCCATGGCCTTGTCGCTATCGCCGATATTCTGCGCGACCGCCCCCGAGCTGAGCGTGGCCTTTTCGAGCTCACTTACGATCTCGTCCGTGTTGAGCTTGGCGTGCGGACCGTCATCCCATTCGATCACCAGGGCCTCCAGCCCTTTCTTCGCAGCCTCCATATGGTCCGCCACGACGGCGACGGCGTCGTCGAGCCGCACGATCTGACGCACGCCCTTGACGGACTTGGCCGCCGCATCATCCACGCTCTTCACACGACCGCCGAAGACCGGCGATTGCGCAAGGGTCGCGATCTTCACGCCCGGCGGCCGAACGTCGATGCCATAGACGGCCGTTCCGTTGACCTTCGCCGGTGTATCCAGACGCTTGGCCGGGGTGCCGATGAGCTTGAAATCCTCCGATCGCTTGAGCACCACGTTGTCGGGGACAGGCAAGCTGGCTGCGTCGGCGGCGAGTTCGCCATATTTGATACTTTTGCCCGTCGGCACGTGAAGCACTTCGCCGCTCTGCTCGCGGCAGGTTGCCGGATCGACATTCCAGCGTATTGCCGCCGCAGACACGAGCATGGTTCTGGCGATGGCACCGGCTTGGCGCAGCGGCTCCCACGCCGCGCGTATCGCGTTCGAGTTGCCCGTTGCCTGCAAGCCGCCCAGCAAAGGATTCCCGTAGAGCTTTTCGTTGGGTGGAGCATGCTCCAGCCGCACCTGTTTCAGATCCACCTCGAGCTCTTCAGCGATCAGCATCGGGATCGAGGTATAGGTGCCCTGTCCCATCTCGACATAAGGCATGATCAGGACAATCTGCCCGTCGCCCTCGATGCGGATGAAGGCATTGGGCGCGAAGGCTTCGACGTCGGCTGCTTGGGCGTCGCCGCGTCCAAGCGGTAGGCTCAGGCTCAACAAAAGGCCACCGCCTGCCGCCGCTCCGGCCTGCAGGAAGCTGCGCCGGGAGAGACCGCTCGCTGATGGCGATCGACCTGCGTCGGCAGCTCGGGACGTGAGGTGATCGAGGGTCATTGTCAGCCTCCCTGTCCGCTCGTTAGCGCGGCCTGCTTGATCGCTTCGCGAATGCGTACATAGGTCCCGCAGCGGCAGATGTTGCCGGACATCGCGTCGTCGATATCGGAATCCGCCGGATGCGGGTTGCTCGCAAGCAGCGCCGAAGCGGACATGATCTGGCCCGACTGACAGTAGCCGCATTGAACGACCTCGCGGTCAAGCCAGGCCTTCTGGATCTTGGCGCCCGCTGCCGTGTCGCCGATCGCCTCGATCGTGGTGATCTCGGATGCGCCGATGCTGTCAACAGGGGTGACACAGGAACGGGTGGCGACGCCGTCGATTTGCACGGTGCAGGCGCCGCAGAGCGCCACGCCGCAGCCGAATTTAGTGCCGGTCATGCCCAGCACGTCGCGCAACACCCACAAGAGCGGGGTGTCACCATCAACATCGACGATGTGATCGGAGCCGTTGATATTAATTGTAGTGGCCATGGCTACCTCCGGGCTATTCGCTTGAATCGGGCATGCGAATTACAGCGATCATGGCTGTTTATGCTCCAGCTGGTTGGGGCTGCCTGATGTTGTACCGGCGGGCCGGGATAGCACTCGAGAGCCTGGCAGACATCGCGCGGCGCGCTGCGTCGAACCGATCCCACTCACCCTTGTCGGGCAAGGATGGAATGGTGACGGTCTCTCCCTGGTCGAGACCGGCGAGCGCGGCGTCGACCATGTCCTCCGCCGACATCACGATCTCGGTGGGCAGATTGCGAACCGGCAGGCCGGCGATGTCCCAGAACTCCGTCGCCGTCGCCCCGGGCAGGACTGCCTGGACGCGCACTCCCTTGCCGGCGAGTTCATGGTCGAGCGAAAGACTGAAAGCCAGAACGAAAGCTTTGCTGCCGCCGTAGACTCCGTTGAGTGTCTCGGGCGAGATCGCCGCGATCGAAGCCACGTTGACGATGGTGCCGTCTCCCCGCGTGACGAAGCCGGGCGCTGCAGCGTAGGTCAGCCGGGTAAGCGCGCTGACATTGAGCCGGATCATCTCGTCCATCTTCTCGACGTCCGAATCGAGGAGCGGCGCCGTTGCGCCGACGCCGGCATTGTTAACCAGCATCGCGATGCTTGCGTCGCTTTGCAGGATGGTCTCGACGCGGGCAAGATCTACCTTGTCGTTGAGATCGGCCGCGACAACTTCGATAGAGCGACCCGTCTCGTCGGCCAGACGGTTCGCCAGCGCGTCCAGACGGTCGCGCTTTCGTGCGACCAGGATCAGGTCGTAGCCGCGTTGAGCCAAGCGGTCCGCGTAGATCGCGCCGATACCTGAGGAGGCGCCGGTGATCAGTGCCGTGCCCTTCGTCTCAGTGGCGCTCATGCTTCGTTTCCTCTATCCCGCGACCGGTTGCGGCCTGAAGTAAGGAGATTAGCCTTGCAGGCGTTTGTCTCAAATGTCATAAAAGCTGCGTTTTAGGACATTGTTGGAGGCTTCATGCAGCGCATCGGTTACATCGTCTTGCCCGGCTTTCAGATGATGAGCGTGGCTGTTCTCTCGGTCTTCGAATTCGCGAACAAGGAGATGGGCAAGCCGGTCTATGAGGTGCATTTGTTGTCGGAGACCGGCGGGTTAATCCGCAGCTCGATTGGCATCAGCGTTGCGACGGAACCGTTTGACGATACGAGTTTCGACACAGTGATGGTGGGCGGCAGCGCCGTGGCCGGATCATTGACGCCGGGCGTGATCAAATTTCTGCATCAGGCTTTGGGACGATCCCGGCGGGTCGCTGCGACGTGCGTCGGCGCGTTCGTCCTGGCCGAAGCAGGTCTGCTAGACGGCCGCCGTGCGACTACGCACTGGAACCGCGCGCGTGAATTGCAGGCCCGGTTCCCAAAGGTGAAAGTGGAGGAAGACCGCATCTTCATCATCGACGGGCCGGTGTGGACGTCGGCCGGGATGACTGCGGGTATCGACCTCGCGTTGGCTATGCTCGAAAAGGATCTAGGCGCGGATGTGGCCCGGGCCGTGGCCAGGAAGCTGGTGGTCTATCACCGGCGCGCCGGCGGCCAGTCGCAGTTTTCGGCGCTCCTGGAGCTGGAGCCCAAATCCGACCGCATCCAGAGCGCATTGGCATATGCGAAGCGCAATCTCGATAGTCCGCTGACTGTTGGACAGCTCGCCGAAGCCGCGCATCTAAGTCCGCGCCAGTTCAGCCGTGCGTTCCGCGCCGAGACCGGCCAGTCGCCGGCCAAGGCGGTCGAGAACTTGCGGGTTGAAGCCGCCCGGCTGATGATGGAGCAAAGCCGCCATTCCATCGACGTCATCGCTCGGCAAACGGGTTTTGCCGATCGCGACCGCATGCGGCGCGCCTTCCTGCGCGCCTTCGGCCAGCCTCCGCAGGTGATGCGGCGAAACACGCGTGCGGAGGCAGCGGCCTGAACCACGGGCGACGCCTCCAAGGGGTCATCTTCCGCCATTCCGCACCGGTACTAAGTGTCAGATTTTTTCCGCTTGCTGACGGAAGGTAGTTATCAGAAATCGAGGAAGCGGCGACGATCGCGGGCTGTTCTTGGGCTCTAGTACGGTGTCGCAACCCATTCGCCTGATGCGGATTGGGCGAAACCGATAAGGCGGTCTAGGGGTTGGGCTTCAGGGGAGAGTTTTATTGTCGTCATGCATGCGACGCCAGGGCCGCTGTTGTTCGTGTCACACTGGCCAAGGGTAAGCGATACCTCGGGCAGTTGATCTCTATCCCATACCAGGGGCGAACTTTCTTGTGCCATGCGGAAGGCGGCAAGCGCCTCGGCTTCGGTCGGAATAACGAGTTCAGATGTCTTCGGCGCCGGCGTCGGTGCCAGAGTGGTAGGGCAAAGAGAAGGATCCGCCTCAATCGCGGCTGTGATCTCCGCTTTCGAAATGGCGCGAGTCTCGTTCGAAGAGCTGGAAACAGCGAACCACGTACCGCCGGCGCCAGCGACCAGGCCGGCGGTCGCGGCTAAGGCGAGAAGAATGTTTTGGTTCATTGGAGCTGACCCCTCTATTTGAACACGCGTTCCCTTATGTGTTGAGATTGAACCAAAAGCGCTGTTTCACGCCCTTATCGCTGGGGATGTCGAAGTACCATGGATCAGCACGCCGCGGACGGGGAGTAGATACTTCTTGGATTCAGCTTTCGCCGTCGCGGCCGCCGGTGCGGCGACGATAGGTAAAGCCATCCTTGCCATTGTTGCCAGTCGCGCGACAACATTGACCGTCTTTACGCATGTGTCCGGTTCCGTGCGGCTTCCCTCCCGGCCGCGCTCGCTGTAGCCGACCTTGGTTCCTTCAGGGCATTGCTCGTAAATTTCCCGTCCAGGCTTGCCGGCCTTCGCCTCGTGGCAGATCGGCCATGAGAAGCCGGGCTTTGCCATCGCTGCGATCAGCTTCTTCATGGGCGGAACGCAGTACGGAACGCCGTGCCAGGATGGGTTGGACGAAGCCGCGCACAACAGAACTTGGCAGCCCCAAGAGGCATCCTGAGCCATTGCGGTGCTCGGCAGGAAAGTGACAGCGGCAAGGCCGCTTGCGGCGTAAAGCAGGTGTTTCATGTCAGATCCTCTCGATTGTTGCTGCTGTTGGCTCCCGACCGACAAATATCTGGTCGATGGGTGAGTCGTTCGACGCTCGATCGCCGGCGGCGTAGGTGACGGCGGCAATGAGCGTGAAGGCAGAGAACCAGAATATCCCCACACGATAGAGCAGCGGTTTGTTGGGGATATCGCGGCAAAGAGGGGGAAAGGCGAAGAGGCCGACAAGAAAGCTGTCGAACGCCAGGTGACGTTGATCATGAAGCAAAATCGAAGCGACAAGGAGCAGTGCGGCGAGCGGCCCGTGGACCCACCACAGGTTGGCCGAAACGGTGAGGAGAGCAAACGATAAGGGAATGGCGAGCAATAGGCCCGCCAAAGGATCGGTTGCGAACGAGCTCGCAATATGGGCGAAGTCCGGCAACTATCGGTCTGTCCTCTTCGGTTTGTGACGAGCATCGACGAAGGGAGGCGAAATTTCACTCTCGCGCTCAGCGAGTAGGTTAAAATCGGCGATAGGACCCCGATCGAGCGTCTTGTCGTCCGCCTTGCGTCGCCACTCATCCATATCGAGGACGTAAGTGGCCCACATGCCGTAGCGCGCTGCCATCGCGTAGTTCTGAACGGTCAGATACTGGCCGTTCATGGGGTAGGGCGAGGCGACCCGTGCCCATCCGACACGCAGCATTTCGAGGGCGAGATCCTCGCCGCCCGTTGCGCAGCGACCGAGCGGCACACCGTCATGGCTGTAGCCGAGAACAGCACATTCGACGCTTTTGTTGCCGACAGTGCGTTTCAGCCATGCCCTGGCGAGCGGACCGCATGGGACTGGGGGCGGCGCCTTGATCTTGTCGCGGGTCTCCCATTTGGGATTGAGCGCCCATTGCGGCAGCTCGCATGCATCGATGTCGGCGAGGCGAACCCGTTGTGCATATTGGGGATACCAAAGCGTTCGGCCGTCCATGACGGCTACGCGCCCGTGAAATACGGGAAGGGACTGCACGCGCGCTGGAGCGCGTTGTTCCAGGCGGGGCGGCAATGGCGGCTCATTAATGATGTCGGCTGCGATCGAGGGATGCGCGATGGCGGCGGATACAGCGGCCGCGAGCATATGCTTTTTCATTTGGCAGCTTTCTTGGCGCGTGCGTTTGCCGACCTGCTCAAGAGGATGGCCGGGTGCTGCACGTCTTCGAACTGCCACAGACCGGCCCGTTGCTCTCGGGCGCTTTGTTCGGCAACGGCATAGGGAGGATGAAACGGCAGGCCTTCGGCATTGAGGGCAGCGAAGGCATATCCGCTAGTGACCATCATGGTCGCAAGGTCAAGTCTGTCCTTGCCGACTGTGGCGTAGCAGACGACATAGGACGTCTCCGCGATCTTGGCGACAGGCGCACAAACCGGTCGGGTGTCTTTGATGTAGGCGGCGAAAACTGCGAGCGAAGCGTCGCCGCAATCTCGCTTCTGACCTGTCTTGTCGGTGTAAGGGGTGCCGCGAAGGCAAGATTGCACACCGTAGAGACGATAGCGGTTGCCGTCGGCAACCCATGTGTCGCCGGATTCGAGCGTCACGCCAGGTTGAAGATCGAAGTATCCTGCAGGCGCGGCATTGATCTCTCCTGATGTGAGAAACGCCGCCAGATAAATCGCGGCCCTTCTCATTGGCCTTTGACCCTCGGATCGGCCCACATCCCGTACCCTTGTTTGCCGATGCGTTGTGCTTTTTCGAGATCCGCTCGCGCAGGCGAACCATCCGGGTTTTTCACGACTCGAAGTGCGCCAAGGGAGACCAGCTCGTCTTCAAGCATGTCAACGCTGTCGAGGCTGCCGGGATAGTTATAATAGCCATAGCAAGTCGCATCCTGGCTCGGTGCATTCTGTTCACTGACGAAGGCGCGGCAGAAGAGAACCTTTGCGGACTTCAGCATCACCTGCAATTCTTGCTGCGCAAAGCCACTGCATGATCCCGAGTATCCTTCGGTGCGATTCACCATCTCGCCGCTGCACGGCTCGACGCCGTAGAGATGCAGTGTTGTCTTGTCGTCGACCTGAATGTCGGTCGGCGAGACAGCCTTATATCCACTGGCAGATGCAAAGCCCTTGCGACCCACGACTTTACCGCTGCCGTCATAGTATTCGACGACCAGGACTGTCTTGCCCGGCGACGCCAGCGACTTGATGTAGTCCTTGTCGATGTCCGGCGCGGCGAATGCGGACGTCGCCAATATGCAACTTGTAAGTGCGGCAGCGATCGTGCGTTTCATTTTCTAGCCCTTACCATCTTGGTCATATTTGATTCCCTGCGCCTAGGGGGTTTAAGTACGGCGCAAAAACATGTATCAGTATGCCATATCGGTATCATACCTGTTAGAACTTAATCGGTTTTCATCGCGATCTCAACACCGCAAATGCGGTGGGGCCGATGGCAGGAAGGGCTAGGATGGCAGCTGATTCACGCATCGTTCTGCTGATAGGTGTAGCGGCGGTTTCGACCTTGGGAGGAGGAGCATCCCAGGGCGGCGAAATCCTTAAAAGATCGCCAGAACAGCACGTTTCCATCAGCGATCAGGGGAGCCCTGCCGCTCTTAGCGAAACCGCGATCACGGCCATATTCGACAGACGGTGGTCCAGCCCTGAAAGCGATTTCGTCCTTGGTGCCGATGGCGTTGTGCTGTCAGAGCCACCGGTCAAAAAAGCGGTCGTGCCTTCTAATCAAATCGGTAACATTTCTTCGGCGGAGAGAGTCGAATATGATAAACCGACTGATACCGATCTGATTAGGAGAGCCACGGGCGCAATAAGCCACAATGGCATCATTGCTCCTGACAAACCGGACACGGAAAACGTGCGGCAATGCGGCCCATCTCCATTAAGTGCGTCTGAAACCAAGACGTTGGTCGTTGAGTCAGCACGTCGCCACAAGGTCGATGAAGTATTTGCGACGGCCATTGCCTGGGCTGAGAGCGGCTTTGATCGAATCCGTAACTCGGAGAAGGGTGCGCGCGGGCCGATGCAGCTCATCCCTGCGACTGCGGCGCAATTCGGTGTGCGCGACGTCTGCGATCCCGCGGAAAACATCGAAGGCGGGATGAAGTACCTGCGGGTGCTCCTCGACGAATTTCAAAATCCACTGCTGGTCGCGGCCGCCTACAACGCCGGGGAACGGCGGATTTACGAATACGGCGGCATTCCGCCTTTCAGAGAGACCGTCGGCTACGTGGCGAAGGTCGTGAACTATCAGCTTGGCCTGCCGATGCCGGCGGCCAAGGGCAGGCCATCGGCGGTCGCTCCGGAAGCAATTGCCGATGCAGGCGATGTTCGAGATGTTGGCGTCATCGCGGTCAAGAAAACCGGCAGGTTCGTCGGCGGTGTGATGCATTTTTGAAGGAGAGAAGTATGAGAATTGATGCGGTAAGGGGACCGGGGGCAGGGGCTGTCAAGCTGGCGGCGCTACTCGGGCTCGTGGCGGTTATGCAGGTGGCTGGCGCCGATCTGGTGCTTGCACAAGGCACTGGCGGTGGTGGTGGTGCATTCGGGCCGCTTCAAACCGCCGTACAGATGATTGTTGACTTCATCACCGGTCCGTTTGGCCGGTTGCTTGCGATCATTGCCGTCATCGGACTGGGCTTTCTGGCATTTGCGGGCCGTCTGTCTTGGTTCACAGCGGGCGCGGTTGTCATCGGCATCGGTTTGGTGTTCGGCGCTCCCAATATCGTCGATGAAATGATCTCGGCTGTCGGCAATTGACCGATGGCTGAGCACCAGGACGAAAAGCCTCTGGTGACCCCGTTGGTGATCGGACTAACCCGGTCCCCAACGCTGTGGGGCGTGCCGTACATGGCCGTTATCATCATCGTCGGCGTAACCATCATCGGCTGGCTCGGGACGAATTCGCTGTGGGCGCTCCTGGTAGCTCCGGTGAGCTACCTCTTCCTGTTTTCGCTCTGCACTTGGGACGCCAAGATTCTCGACGTGCTGCAGGTGGCGTCCCGGAAGACTCCGCGGACGCCCAATAAGACATTTTGGGGAGCCAACTCGTATGGGCCGTAACGGATGCTGAAAGTCGTTAGAGAAGAACTCGGGTTTGGGAAGGTCGCTAACAAAGAGCGGCCTATGGCGACTCATATTCCTTATTTGCGGCACGTCTCGAATACGGTCGTGGGGTTGGAGAATGGCGCCCTTCTTTGCGTGATCAAGCTGGATGGCCTGTTCTTCCAGACGGAGGATCAGGCTGAGCTCAATATGCGCTCGGTCGTCCAGAACACGATGATCCGGGCGCTCGGATCAAGCCGTTTTTCCGTCTGGTCGACGGTCATCCGGCGCGAGGTCGAAACGGAGATTGAGGGAACCTTCGATGATCCGTTCTGCGATCTCCTGAACAGGCGCTACATGGAGCAGTTGCGCCGGAAGCGCGTGTTCACAAACCAGATCTACCTGACCATTGTGCGATCGGGGATGCGCGGACCGCTCGGCTTGAGCGACGCGGCCAAGCGCCTTCTGGATCGGACTGCCGGCGGCGATGCGCGCGGGCAGCAAACGCGCGAGGATGTGACGGAGCTCGAGGAGCTGATCGGAAACATCACGCGCGAGCTTCAGAAATACGGTGCCCGGGCGCTCGGCATCAGCGATCGCGACGGCGAACCCTATTCGGAACCTTGCGAGTTTTTCAATACGATCCTGACCTGCGGTGTGCCCCGGAAGATGAGGCTGCCCCGCATGGGCATGCGCAATTACGTCGGAACGTCGCGGTTGCATTTCAGCAAGCGGACCATGCAGGCGCAGGCTGCCATCGAAGAAGACAACCGGTTTGGCGCGCTGCTGTCCGTCAAGGAATATCCGCCGTTCACCGGTCCAGGGATGCTCGACGGCCTGCTGCAGGTGAACCACGAATTCGTCCTGACGCAATCATTCACGATTGCGGACAAGCCAATTGCCCAGGAGCGGATTAGCCGCCTGCAGCGGCAAATCCAGGCATCGGATGAAGCCGGAAGCTCGGTCGAGCACGATATCGACTTTGCGCTCAACAGCCTCATGAATCAGGAAGCCGTGTTCGGGTTTCACCACCTGACATTGCTGTGCCTGTCGCGGGATCTTGAAGGCGTAAGCCGCTCCGTTTCGGAGCTCGGATCGTGCCTCACCGACATGAACATCAACTGGCTGCGAGAGGACGTGAACCTTGAAGCGGCCTTTTGGGCGCAACTGCCGGGAAATCACAGCTACATCGCCCGCAAGGCCATGCTGTCGAGTGCAAATTTCTCGGGCCTGTCGTCGATGCACAATTTCGCAACCGGGCAGGCCGACCGGACACATTGGGGCCTGCCGATCACGATCCTCGAGACAACATCGCAAACACCTTATTGGTTCAATTTTCACCGTCGCGATATCGGTCATTTCACAGTCGACGGTCCCACCGGGTCGGGCAAGACCGTGGCGATGACGTTCCTTCTGGCGCAAGCCTTCCGGGTATCGCCGGCCCCCAAGGCTGTGTTCTTCGACAAGGACAGGGGCGCGGAGATTTTCATCCGAGCGATTGGCGGCTCCTACGAAGTGTTGTCGCCTGGCACGCCGACCGGCTTCAATCCGTTGCAGCTTGAGAACACCGGACCGAACCGCGAGTTTCTATTCCGCCTGCTCAAAGCCATGCTGCGGTCGGGCGATCGGCAGGACTTTTCACCAGAAGACGAAGACACGCTTGAACGAGCGATCGCCCGCCTGATGCAGGAGCCTGCGGCCGAACGCAATCTGCCAAATCTTTCGGGCCTGCTCGTCGGCCGTTCTCGGGCCGACGCCAATGACCTTCATTCACGACTGCGGCCGTGGATCGACGGTGAAAAGGCGTGGATGTTCAACGCTCCGCACGATGTCCTGTCGTTCTCCGGAAGAAGCGTCTTCGGTTTCGACATGACGAGCATCCTCTTGACTGAGGATCTTCGCACGCCGGCGCTGATGTACATCTACCATCGCCTCGACGAACTGCTGACCGGCGATCCTGTCATGTTCTTCATGGACGAAGGCTGGCAGCTTCTCTCGGACGAGACGTTCAGCAACTTCATCGTCGACAAGATGAAAACGATCCGAAAGCTGAATGGCATCGTCGGCTTTGGTACGCAATCAGCGGCCGATATCACCACGGCCAAAGCAGCCCATACGATCATCGAACAGGCAGCGACGAACATCCATTTCCCGAATCCCCGGGCGGACGAAGACAGCTACATCAAGCGATTTGGGCTGACGGTCAAAGAATTCAACTTCATCAAGAATACCCCGCCTGAAAAGCGCACGTTCCTGATCAAGCACGGCAATGACTCGGTTATTGCCCGCCTCGATCTGTCGACAATGCCGGAACTCGTAAAGGTGCTCTCCGGCAACAAGAAGACGATCGAAGAGTGTGCTGCGCTGCGGGAAAAATATGGCGATGAGCCTGAACGCTGGCTGGCCGAATTCTGCGGATGGGAGAGGGTCAATGAAGAATAGTGCTGCTCTATGGCTGATGTTGACGGCGCTTGCCGTACCGGCGCCGGCATTGGCGGGAGGAGTGCCCGTTATCGACGGTGCGAACCTGACCGAGCGTACGACGAGGGACGAAAAGACGACCGAAATCGAAAAAGTCGACAAGGATCGTTTTTCCATAAACAAGAGCGTCACTTGCTCGGTGTACCGGCCTGGCCGGCGAGACGATCCGGTAGCAGCTGCCAACGCCAATCCGGAAATTGCCGGTCTGGTGAAGCGTATCGCCCGAGAGGAAGGCATTAACGAGAACGAGTTTCTCGCTCTTGTGTACCAGGAAAGCCGTTTCAACCCTTGTGCAAAGTCAAGCGTGGGCGCGATCGGCCTGGCACAGCTCATGCCCGGTACGGCTGCCGATCTCGGCGTTAACCCGCACAACATCGAGGAAAACCTGCGCGGAGGCGCCAAATATTACCGGCAGCAATTGAGGCGCTTCAACGGCAACGTGAACCTTGCCCTTGCGGCCTACAATTCCGGTCACGGCAACGTCCAAAAATACGGCGGCATTCCGCCGTTCAAGGAGACTCAGGGCTACGTAAAAAACATCACGCAAAGATGGCTTCCGGCCTTTGGTGGCTCGGATCAGGCAAACATTCCGCTCAACTACGGTGGCGGCAACACTGCCTATAGCGGCATGCGGGATTCAACGATCAACGCCATGGCGACGTCGCAAGCGGCGACCGATAGCGTTGGAAATTTAGCCTCGTGGCTGCAGCAGTTGGGTGGGATGCAGAGTGGCACGATCCAGGACAGTTGGGATCACAATTCCGGCGCCCGCAATGCCAATCTCGAAATGATGAATCAGGTCATCCGCATGGGAACGGCAATGGGCGACCTGATCAACTCTCGCAACGCCAGCACGGCAAGCAATCTCTCGGGCACTTCGCAGTCCTCAGATTTTAAGGACGAGGAAAAAAATCCGCGCGAGACAACCGGCCTCTGCGATCCGCGCGAAGGCCTCGAATGGAGCCCGACGGAGAAAGCATGCGTTCAGAAACGCGAACGCGCGGCCAACGTAAATCTGATGTTGAAGCCACAATGAGGGAGAATACCATGAAGCGATTTATCATTTCTGCGTCGGCGATAGTCCTTGCATCGGCCGCATTCGCACAAGTTCCTGTGATTGACGGAGCAAACTTTGATGTAGCGAAACAGACAGCCGCGACCACAGACAAGATCCTCGGCACGAACAAGGAAATCCTCACGACCGTCGAGCAGACCTTGAAGTCTGTGACAGGCGATCGCGGCAGTGATGCCAACCAGATGCAGGACCTGGCCGTCGGCAATGGCTTTTCAGTCTCGTCGATGCCGTCATTCGATAGCCTGCTCCAAGGCGGTGTGCCGAATTTCGGCGGCATGGACGGGGACATCGCCAAAGTTGCCACGACGTTCATCAATGGTCTGCAACTGGTCAAAAGTCTGTCGGGCCAGGCGAACAGCACGTTCTCTGGCGATAAGTCCTACGAGGAGCTGGTGAACACCGTAATTGGTGTCGCGGCACTGGTGACTGGGTCGCAACAGGCGGCCCAGACGCGGAGAAGTGCTTTTGAGCAGGCAGGCCGGCAGATCGGCCAGGCGCAGGACATCAAGGGCTCGATCGACCAAAACACGCAACTGCAGGTGCAAGCGGGCCTGACGATCAACGAATTGATCGGTGTGATGAACGGCGCGGTTTCGTCTCTCCAGGCGGACAATCAGCGGCGTCTGACCGATATCTCCAACTCAAAAAAGGCGCTCAGCTACAGTGGGAATTAAGCCGACAAAAACAGCGACAGTGATGACGCTTTTCGTGGTCGTGGCCGCTCTTTCCGGCTGCGGCACGGTCAAGGAGAAGACCGCGCCCTGCAAGCGGCCGGCAAACCTGACGTCTTATGCGCCGGATCCCCGTCTCGAGTGCGGACCGATGATCCATGTCAATGGCGACGCATCTGCGGCCTTCGCGGCGATCGAGGCGATGGAAGTGGAATAGGGACGCTCGGCGGCAATGCAGGATTTCTTGGGCGAACTGCTGGACAGGATAGAGCAGACAGGGGCGAACTTTTCCGAGCGAGCCTACGAAATTGTCGGCGGCGAAATTGTTCCACTGCTCAATGTCATGTTCCTGGCCTATGTCGGCTATTACGGCCTGCAGCTCTTTATGGGAACTGCTCGCGTCAGTGTCAGCGAAATCATCGGTCGCGTCGTTCGCATGCTGCTGATCCTGACACTGGTGAGCCAGTGGAGCCATTTCAACACGTTCTTTTATTCCTGGCTCAACAATACCCCCGAAGACGTCGGGCGGGCCATCCTCACGGCGACCGGGACAGGTATCACCGAGCCGACGAACGGCCTGTCGATGATCTGGAAAACAGCCAATGAAGCGGCTTCGGCATTTGCCGAACAGTCAGGGTATTTCTCGGTTCTGCCTTCAATGGTCGGCTTCCTGATCATGTTGTGCGTCGCCGTCTTCATCGCCGTTGCCCTCGCAATTTTGCTGCTCGCCAAGGTGATGATGTGGGTGCTCATTGGAACCGCGCCGATTTTCATCGCTTGCATGCTCTTTGAACAAACGCGGAACCTGGGCGTCTCATGGTTTCAACAGGTTCTGCTCTACGCGCTGATCCCGCTCTTTGTTTATGTTGTTGCCGCTTTCTTGATCGCGGCCATGGACCCTGAGTTGACCAAGGTATCCAACGCGGCCAACCAACGACGGCTCCAGCTCAGCGATATTTCGGCATTTCTGCTGCTATGCGGTGCCGGCACGTTTGTACTGATCAACATCCAGATCCTCGCACAAGGGATAGTCGGCGGAGTGGCGGCCGGTATCGGCAGCGTCGCGAGAACGGTCGGTCGATACACCGGCTTGACGGCGCCTATGGACGTGTCGCGGGCCGGCATCAAGGGCGCAAGCATCGGCTTCCAGGGCGGCAAGAGCCTCTACACCCGCTTCCGTGGCAACGGCGGCGCCACAACGGCATCCGGGGGAGACGGCGCAAAGGCGGCAATGCAGAACCGGATAAGCAGCCACAGCATGCCGCGTTGAGGCTGTTGGTTCGTAAGAAGTAAGGGCTAGACCAGATGGCAGATTCTAAGGACGTTGCTCTCAGGAGTTATTTTCAGGACGGTGATCGTTGGGAAAACGAGATCGTCAAAAAGGCGATGCGCTCGCGCGCGCTCGCGTGGTTTGTGACAACGCTTTTCGGGGCGACAACGCTTCTGGCGCTTGGTGCTTTGGTGCTGCTCGTACCGTTAAAGAGCTTTGAGCCATACATCGTCGAGGTCGACAAGAACACCGGCTATATGGAGGTCAAAACGGGCCTGACCAGGCCGTCGAACTTGACCGAACAGCAGGCAATCACCCAGGCCAACGTCGTACGATATATTCGCGCGCACGAAGGCTATGATCCGTTCGCCATTGAAGAGAACTTCGGCATCGCCGCGCTGTTGTCGACAGGCGACGCGGCCCGCGAGCTGCAAGAGCTGTATAGCGCCGCCAACACGAACAATCCGGCGAAGATTTATGGCAAGAACAAGCGCGTCCTCGTCGAAATAAAATCGGTGACGTTTTCGAACGCCAGCACAGCGCTGGTGCGTTTCTCGACGACGGAAAAGACCGACACGGACTCGATCGTCCGGCACTACATTTCCGTCGTGCGCTACCGCTACACTGATACGCCGGTGACAAATGAGTGGCGCTTCGAAAACCCGCTAGGCTTCCAGGTCTATAACTATCGTCGCGATCAAGAGACCGTGACGCCGGGAGATCAGGGATGATAAAACGTTTCCTGATTTCCGCGGCGATTTTCGCCGCGATCCTGACTCACGCCCATGCGGCGCAAACGCCTCGGCCAGGCAGCCTCGATGCGAGGGTGACGAGCGTTGTCTATCAGCAAAACAACGTGGTGAAGGTGGCTGCGACCTATGGAATCTCAACAATGATCATCTTCGATGAAGATGAGAAGTTCGAGACCATTTCGCTCGGCGACACCGAAAGCTGGCAGGTCGCGCCCTCCGAAAAAGGCAACATCCTGTTTGTGAAGCCCATCGCGAAAAACGTGTCAACAAACATGAACATCGTCACCACCAAGAGGATCTATTTCATCGAACTGCACGATTTTGCGCCCGATGCCGGCAAAAAGGTCTTTGGGGTTAGGTTCGTCTACCCGGAAAATGACCTGAACGCTGCACTGAGGAAAGAGGCCGAGTATCGCGCCTCGAACCCCAATGTCTCCAACATCGACAAGGCAAACGTCAATATCGACTATTCTTTTTCCGGCGATCCGTCGCTCAAGCCGTCTGTGATTTTCGACGACGGGAAGAAGACGTTCTTCAAATTCAGCGGGCGCATGCCCGCAATATTCGCTGTGAATTCCGATTTCTCGGAAACGCTCCGCAACTTCCGCAAGGAAGGGGAATATCTGGTCGTCGATGGCGTGGCGACCCAATACACGCTGCGTGACGGAAACCAGTGGACGTGCATTTTCAATCTGAGAAAGCCTGATTTAGGCGCACCCGACCCCGATATCCTCGGTCCAGCTCCCGATCGCCTAGCGAGCAAGCGCAGAAGGAGCGGCAACTGATGAAACGGACTCCCGAACTTGAAGCGATGCTCTCGGCCGACGAAACGGACGTCAGCAACAAGAATGCCAAACGCAACCAGGTCCTGGGCGGCGCGGCACTCCTGCTCGGCGGTGCCATCGCGGCCTATTTCGTTCTCGCCGGTGCACAGGAAAGGCCTCGTGACGTGCTGGATGGTGACGAGGAATTCAGGACCACTACGTTCCGGCCCCCGTCCTTTGTTCGTGATGTCGAAGAGCCGCCGGCCGCTCCTGACAGTGAGATCATATCGTTGCCGCCACCGCCGCCGCCTCCCGCTGAAGAAAAGCCGGACACGACGGCGTTCAACGTGCCGCCACCTCCGGCACCTGTAGTTGCCGCTCCCCCGCCACCCGAAGCCGCCGCACCGCCGCCGGAAGAATTTCCGGAGCGGTACAAGTCGGCGATGGTCGTATTCGACAACAAGGGTTCGGCGGCCGATGGTGGCACGCTGGCCGGTGACGAAGGCGAAGGCCTGAGTGTCGCCGGCGAGGACCGCAACAGCAAATATCTGGCGGCAGCAGCGAGCTTGGCCGACAGGTCAGCGACAGCACGCCAGATCAAGCGTATCGACGCCATGATCCCGGAAGGAACATTGATTCCAGGCATCCTCGAAACGGCAATCGTCAGCGATTTGCCAGGACAGATACGCGCCATCACCTCGCAGGACGTTTATTCCTTCGACGGAAGGCGCGTGTTGATCCCGACGGGAACCCGGCTGATCGGCGAATATCAGTCCGATATCGTAAGGGGCCAAAAGCGGATCTTCGTCATTTGGACGCGCCTCATCCGCGACGATGGCGTGTCGGTGCGCCTGAATTCGATCGGCACGGATAGTCTCGGCCGATCTGGCGTCACCGGCATTGTCGATAACAAGTGGCGCGAAAGATTTGGGTCCGCCATCTTGCTTTCGATCGTCGGCGCCGGGGCAAGCTATCTGACCGGCTACGGCAGCGACGAAGCCTTCGGCGACGAAAAGGATGATGCCAAGCGCGGCGAAGAGCTCGCGCGCGACACCATCGCGCAAACCTTTTCGGACATGGCAAATCAGGCCCTCTCCGAAAACCTTCGCATTCCTCCGACGATCAGTGTCAGCCAGGGTGAGAGAATCTTTGTTTACGTTCGCCAGGATCTCGATTTCTCGGCCATGTACGACGATCCGGTGGCTGAAGCCATGAAGGAAATCAAGCGTGAACGTGGCTTCAAATAATTTCGGGCCGCGAGACCCCTACTATTTTCTCAATCGTGCGCTCGCACCGATAAAGGATTTCCTCGATGACCAGGCTGTCGTCGAAATCTCGATCAACAAGCCGGGCCACGTCTATGTCGAACGGCTTGGGTCCGATCACATGGAGTTTCACAAGGTCGATGCTCTGACTGCTGAAGAAATCCAGAACATCGGGGAGCGCGTTGCCGGCACAACTGAGCAGTTCATCAGTCGGAATAGGCCGATCCTAAGCGCAGCCTTGCCAACCGGCGAGCGCATCCAGGTCGTTCTTCCGCCTGCCGCGCCGGAAGGCGGGGCCATCTCCATCCGCAAGCAGGTCGTGAACAATTTCACGCTGGAAGAATATCGCGACAACGGTTCGCTTCAAAAGGTCTCCGTGGCTGTCGGAGGACTAAGCGACACCGATCGCGAGCTGATCGGCTATCTCCGCTCAAATGCCATCTACGACTTCATCCACACCGCGATCATCAAACGTGTTTCGATCCTCATCAGTGGCGGCACATCGTCTGGCAAGACCACATTTCTCAATGCGTGCCTGAAGAGCGTTGACCTGAACGAACGCATTCTGACCCTCGAAGACACCAGAGAGCTCTTTCCTCCGCAGCCCAACAAGCTGCATCTCATCGCGTCGAAAGGCGACCAGGGTACCGCCGACGTGACGATTCAGCACTTGCTCGAGGCGTCACTACGCATGCGGCCGGATCGGCTGTTCGTTGGTGAGATTCGCGGCGCGGAAGCATTTTCCTTCCTGCGCGCCATCAACACCGGCCATCCGGGCTCGATGTCGACGGTCCATGCCGACACGCCTCTAGGGGCCTATGAGCAATTGGCGATGATGATGCAGCAGGCCGGTATGTCGGCCGGTTTCACCAAGCAGGATCTCATGTCCTATATCCAGATGGTGATTCCGATCGTCATCCAGTTGCGCCGTGAGGGCGGCAAGCGCGGCGTTTCAGAGATTTTTTTCGCGCGGCACGAATCATGAGCAATGGGTACCGCACCATCTTCCTGATCTTCTGCCTCGGCGTTGCATTCGCCGTATGGATGCTCGGCTATGGCCTGGGCCTGCAGCTCTTCTACAAAGACGGCCGTATCCTCGAGACGACGATCACTACGAATCCTTTCGTTCCGATCCAGCAATTTTGGCACTTTGCGGGTAGTCCTGCTCTACAGAAGGTCGCGATTGGCTCGCTTGTACCCGCGCTCGTCGCCGGCGGCCTCGTCGCTTACGTCGGCCTTCGGCCGCAAGGCAGCCCGCTCGGCGACGCGGCCTTTCAGGACATCGCCTCTCTCCGCCGCGGCAAGTGGTTTCGCAAGTCCGGTCATATCTTTGGCCGCATCGGCCGCAAAATCCTGCGCACCAAGGATGATCGTCACCATCTGATCATCGGGCCGACACGATCCGGCAAAGGCGCTGGCTATGTCATTCCCAATGCTCTCATGCATGAAGGGTCGATGATTGTTACCGACCTCAAGGGAGAGGTTTTCAAGGCGACGGCCGGCTATCGCCGGTGCAACGGCAGCCAGGTCTTCCTTTTCGCGCCAGGCGCGGAGCGGACGAACCGCTACAACCCTCTCGACTTCATTCGCCAGGAACGTGGAAATCGCACGACCGATATCCAGAACACGGCGAGCATTCTCGTTCCCGAAAACACTGAATCCGAAAACTCGGTGTGGCAGGCGACCGCTCAACAGGTGATGGCAGGCGCTATCAGCTATGTGTTGGAAAGCCCGTTTTATAACGGCCGGCGCAATCTCGGTGAGGTCAATTCATTCTTCAACAGCGGTGTCGACCTGCAGGCCCTGATGAAATTCATCAAGGCAAAAGAGCCGTACCTGTCCAAATTCACGTTGGAAAGCTTCAACGCTTATCTGGCCCTTTCCGAGCGCGCCGCCGCTTCGGCCTTGCTCGATATCCAGAAGGCGATGCGCCCGTTCAAGAACGAACGTATCGTCGCCGCGACGAACGTCACCGATATGGATCTCCGCGCGATGAAGCGACGGCCGATCTCCGTCTACCTCGCGCCCAACATCACGGATATCACGCTGCTCAAGCCGCTCCTGACGCTGTTCGTGCAACAGACAATTGACATCCTCACCCTCGAGCACGATCCGAACTCGCTGCCGGTCTACTTCCTGCTCGACGAATTTCGGCAGTTGAAGAAGATGGACGAGATCATGACCAAGCTGCCCTATGTGGCGGGGTACAACATCAAACTCGCCATCATCATCCAGGACTTGAAGAATCTCGACGAGATTTACGGAGAAACCTCCCGACATTCGCTGCTCGGCAATTGTGGTTATCAGCTCATTCTGGGCGCGAATGATCAGGCGACCGCCGACTATGCTTCCCGTGCGCTAGGCAAGCGGACCGTCCGCTACCAGTCGGAATCGCGCACGATCGAACTCTTCGGCCTGCCGAGGCGCACGAGGGTCGAACAGATTCGCGAACGTGACCTGATGATGCCGCAGGAAATCCGGCAGATGCCGGAGAGAAAGATGGTACTGCTTGTTGAAGGCCAACGCCCGATCCTTGGCGACAAGCTGCGCTTTTTCGAGACACAGCCATTCAAGTCCGCGGAAGCATTTTCTCAGGCGCACACGCCGGACATGCCGCCGATCGAATATCTTCCGGTTCAACCCGTACCGGCTTTGACCGACTATTACGCCCAAGCCGGCCAGCCCGCCGAAGATGTCGGTGCCCCGACTACCGGTATGGCTGATTCCGAAAAGAGAATGTCATCACCATTTAATGGCGCTGAGGCGATGCCAACTATCGCCGCGACCGCGAAAGCGGCGCCGGCAACAAAGAAGCCCGCAGCTCGCACCATGAATCGCAAAGCCAGCCTGCCGAAACCGAAACGCGCTAAAGCGGCGCCGAGTGGCGGATCTGGAAACGGAGCGGAGGCGACACCGGACGTAGCGGCTATCGACGCGCGGATTAAGGCTGCCGAAGAAGGCCTGAAACCTAGCGCTGAACGCCTCAAGGAGACGGTTTCTCAAAAAGTCGAAAAGCTCGGCCAAGCATCGCCTACGAAACGGCGAAACTATCTCGACATTTTCGCGACGACGGTCCCCGATCCCGTCGAACTCGGCCAGGAGGCCGCCGAACTTCAAGCATAAGGAGCTGCGATTTGCGGTTTTATGCTTGGGCCTGCAGGTTCGCGCACATAGATTCGAGGCCGAGGTATCGTTGAAGTTCGGGTCAGCGGCTACGCCGGCAACGCAACCGTCCGCCCCGGACAGGAATGGAACTGCTGCGGGCCTTCATGGAACAGACGGAACGAGGCGGCCAAAGGTTGCTTCGCTAAGGTGAGCGATCCAGCGAACGCGCCCCCGGTGGGGACGCCCTGGTAAGCGCTGCTCCTCGGCAGCGGAGTCGGTCCACATTCACGCGGTGGACGGGAACACAAGTTCAGGTGGTTGCAGACCCGCGTTTAGCGATGATTACCTATCCCGACAAGATTGGTGTCTTCAAGAAGCACGCGCGCTTGGCCACCCCGCCGGGACACGATTGGTTTCGCCGGGAACCGGAATGAAGGCGTTTATACCAGATGAGCACACTCGGAACGATGGCTTGCCAACAACGTGCCCGGGAGGGTGGGTGAAACCTCAGTCAGCGAGAACCTCAAGCTGCTTGCTGATGCGAAGGCCCTGGGTATCAGGAGCGCAGAGATCGAGGAAGACAATGGCAGTGCCTATGAGGCGACCTTTGAGACTCTCGCTTGTCAAAACACCGGCTCGATGTTGAGCCGAGTCCCGCTATATCGCTGTCACGGCAAGAGGCTGGACGTTCCAACGGCTGATCGACGCCGCGCAGTCATCAAGTGCTGATCTGGTGAGCCGGGAAGGATTCATCGCAGATACGCTTGCCATGGCGCAATACTGCCCTTCAGGCGATCATCCGGAGGCTCCAATATTTTGCCTAGCGCCAGGAGCAATTCGATTAAGACCACGACGGCCATCGTCGCCTCTTAGCTGACGGCGACCGACGCATCCACATCAATTTCAACAGCTCATCCGAATGGAGCATCCTGGAATTCTCTGGATCTGGCTGGAAGTTGCTGCCAATTTGCACGGCCTTTCATCCGTTATCTCGGCGAAGGGAGCAGGGATTCGAGCTTATGCCGAGTTTGCGACCGTAGGGACGCCTGCGAAGACCGAGCGGCCTAGTATCGGCCATCGGCACCTTGTGCACCATGACAAAGGTCGAACTCCGAACGAACGCTGATCGAGATCGGCGATCCTAGCTGTTACCTGACGCCGTCATTTTTTTGGTATTTGATGACGCGCGCGTTTGCGGTGGATCAAAGCTGACGCCGTTCATTGCCTCTACAGATAGCGTGCACTGGCGTGAGGGTCGCTTGACCTTGCCGCAACGGAGGCGAAATCTGATGGACCACATAGCATCGCTCTCGCTGACGACGTACCCGGACTCGACCCCTCCGAAAATAGCGGCGAACGCAGTCGCGGTCGTTAAGCAGATCGGGGCCGCGCTTCATGCTATCGCCATTAATGTCGATATTCCCGACGTTTCGAACACCCTGTCGAGCTATCTTCTCGACCTTCCCAACAAGATCCGGGAGGTGGAAACAGCCAGTCGCAAGTGCGGCACCACAGTGCTGCAGTCGGTCGCGAAGGAAGCTTCGCAAAGCGGCGTGACTCTGACCACGCAAGAGATAACAGCTCCGCCGGCATTGATGGGCGACGTTGCGGCAAAGGAGTCCCGCTATTTCGATGTCTGTCTGGTCGGTTGGGTGTCGGACAATCAGGCAGCACGCATGGCCGCCGAGGCGATACTTTTCGGGTCGGGTCGCCCGACCCTAATTCTTCCCGACGCCGCGGATGTCGGTGTCCTTGGCCATGTCATCATCGCGTGGGACGGAAGTCGCGTAGCGGCACGGGCCGTTGCCGATGCACAGCCGTTCCTGGAGCGTGCTTCGACGATAACGGTCCTGACCGTGACGGATGAGAAGCCGCTCCCCGGGCGCGACATCGCCGAACGTCTTGCGCAGGGCCTCAGGACGCGCGGCTTGGCGGCCGGGGCCGCCTCAATTCAGGCTGGAGATCGTTCGATCGGGACTGCAATCCAGGAGCACGCCCTCAAGATCGGCGGCAACCTGCTCGTCATGGGTGGATACGGTCATTCGCGTATCAGGGATTTCGTGCTCGGTGGGGCGACCGAAGGCATCCTCTCGGATCTGCGCCTGCCTGTGCTCCTGTCGCACTAGGGTTTGGTGGCATGAGGGGTGATCGCGACCAGATCCGGTTCTGCGTTTCCCAAGGCGCAGCCCATGGCGTTACCGGCTCGACCTATGAGATTGAGACGTCACGTGCACGGCCTATTCCAGGGCAGCGACACTCATGAATCTAACGGCGCGAATTCGTTGGCTTCCATCCGCGAGGACGCGATTTCATACCTGCCCGGCTTGAATGTGCATCGCAGTTCGCCGGCATTCGAAACAAGGCAACGGAGCCAGGAAAAGTGACCGAACACTCGACAACGCCGGCCCCTGCTAGCCGATTGACCGACCGCGAGCTGCACGACATCGACGCCTATTGGCGCGCCGCAAACTATCTGACGATTGGTCAGATCTACCTGCTCGACAATCCACTGCTTCGCGAGCCCTTGCGGCTGGATCATATCAAGCCACGCCTGCTTGGCCATTGGGGAACGTCGCCAGGGCTGAGTTTCATCTACGCGCATCTCAACCGCGTGATCCGGCTCAGGGATGCAAATGTCATCTATGTTTGTGGCCCCGGCCATGGCGGCCCGGCGATGGTTGCTAACACCTATCTGGACGGCACATATAGCGAGCTCAATCCGGATATATCACTGGACGAGCAGGGCATGCGCAAGCTGTTCCGGCAATTCTCCTTTCCGGGCGGGATTCCAAGCCATGCCGCGCCCGATGTGCCCGGCTCGATCCACGAAGGCGGCGAGTTGGGATACGCGCTTTCCCATGCCTACGGCGCCGCCTTCGACAATCCGGACCTTGTCGTCGCCTGCGTCGTCGGTGATGGCGAAGCCGAAACCGGGCCGCTGGCCGCCGCGTGGCACTCCAACAAATTTCTCAACCCGGCGCGCGACGGCGCTGTGCTGCCAATCCTGCATCTGAACGGCTACAAGATCGCCAATCCGACCATCCTGGCCCGCATTCCTGAAGTCGAATTGCGCGCGCTGTTCGTTGGCTATGGCTATGAACCGCTGTTCGTTGAGGGACACGAGCCGGCCATTATGCATGAGCTGATGGCGACCGTGCTCGACCAAGCACTGGATCGCATCAGAGAGATCCAGGACGCAGCACGCCATGGTTCCGCAGCGCCGGTGTCGCGACCGAAATGGCCAATGATCGTGCTGCGAAGCCCCAAGGGCTGGACCGGTCCGAAGGAGGTCGACGGGCTGAAGACCGAAGGCTTCTGGCGAGCGCACCAGGTGCCTTTGTCGGGCCTTGCGGAAAACCCCGCCCATCTCAAGCTGCTCGAGGAGTGGCTGAAAAGCTATCGACCCAACGAACTGTTCGACGCTGCCGGCGCGCCTCTTGCCGAGATCCGCGCCACTGCCCCGCAAGCCGCACGACGCATGAGCGCCAACCCGCATGCCAATGGTGGCCTGCTGCGTCGGTCTCTCGATTTGCCCGGCTTGCACGACCATGCGGTAGCCATCGCGCGCCCCGGAGCGGTTAAGGCCGAGTCAACGCGGGTAATGGGCAAGTTCCTACGTGGCGTAATGGAGCTGAACGACGGCACAAAGAACTTCCGTATCGTCGGGCCGGACGAGACCGCCTCGAACAGGCTCCAGGACGTGTTCGAAGTCACCGAGCGTGCCTGGATGGAAACGATCCTGCCCGAAGACGTTCATCTCGGCCGCGATGGCAGGGTTCTCGAAATCCTCTCCGAGCATACCTGCCAGGGTTGGCTCGAAGGCTACCTGCTGACCGGGCGGCACGGTCTGTTCTCCTGCTATGAGGCCTTCATCCACATTGTGGATTCCATGTTCAATCAGCATGCGAAATGGCTGGATGCGTGCCGCGACATACCGTGGCGGCGACCGATCGCGTCGCTGAACTATTTGTTGTCGAGCCATGTCTGGCATCAGGAACATAATGGCTTCAGCCATCAGGATCCCGGTTTCATCGACGTTGCCCTTAACAAGAAGGCCGACATCGTACGCGTCTATCTGCCGCCGGATGCCAACACTTTGCTCTGCGTCACAGAACACGTGCTGCAGACATGGGACCGCATCAATGTCATCGTCGCCGGCAAGCCGCTGTCATGGCAGTGGCTGTCGATGGACAAGGCGATCGTTCATTGCAAAGCGGGCATCGGCATCTGGGACTGGGCATCGCCCGAGGACGGTGCGGAGCCGGACGTCGTAATGGCTTGCGCTGGCGACGTTCCGACCCTTGAAACGCTGGCGGCAGTGCAAATCCTCAGGGAGCATGTTCCGGAACTCAGGATCAGGGTGGTCAACGTCGTCGACCTTATGACCCTACAGCCCAAGGAGCATCATCCGCACGGCCTGTCAGATCGCGATTTCGATGCGCTGTTCACCACTGGCAAACCCGTCATCTTCGCCTATCACGGCTATCCCTGGACCATTCATCGCCTGACCTACCGTCGCACCAACCACGACAACATCCATGTTCGTGGGTACAATGAAGAAGGCACGACGACGACCCCCTTCGATATGACGGTACTGAACGGCCTCGACCGGTTCCATCTCGTACAAAGCGTGCTCGACCGGGTTCCGCACCTCAGGAGCGTTCAGGTCGGCCTGAAGCAGGCGATGGACGCCAAGCTGCTTGAACATAGAGCCTACATTCGCGCTCATGGCCAGGACATGCCCGAGATACTTGAATGGAGGTGGGATCAGGGTCCTAATGAGGCGGCAATCGCCCCACACTAAGGACGAGCCGGTGGCAGACGCGCTCCTGGTCCTGAAGCGTGATTCCGTCCACCCTGACCTTCGCTGTCTTCGAGGGGCGCGGCGGGAGTCCGTGGCTAGAGGCGGCAGTCTGTCGCCGCTGGGATGTTGAGAGCGCCGTGGGTGCCACTGCTATCTGCACCACACCAACCAACACCCCACATGACCAACCTGATGTCAGTTCCTGTCGTGCAAGAAATGCAACAGCGCGCGCTTTGGCGATTGACGAAAGCCGACATGTCTGAATCCAACGCATCGACCATTCTCTTGCCCGGCCTCAGCGAGGTCGAGGCGCAAGCGAGGCTCCTCGCCGAAGGGTTCAACGAATTGCCTACGACCGGTAGGCGCACGCCGTTGCGGATTGCTCTCGAGGTCATGCGCGAACCGATGCTGGCTCTCCTGCTGGGTGGCGGCGCTGTCTACCTGCTTCTTGGCGATCTGCAAGAAGCGTTGATCCTGCTTGCCTTTGCCACATTGTCGGTAGGCATAACGATTGTTCAGGAGGCGCGGACAGAACGCGTTCTGGAGGCATTGCGTGATCTTACGAGCCCCCGTGCCCTGGTAATACGCGACGGTGAAAGCAAGCGCGTTGCGGGTCGCGAGGTGGTGCGGGGCGATTTGGTTGTCCTGGGGGAGGGGGACCGGGTCCCGGCCGACATGCTGCTGATCCAGAGTGCAGACCTCCAGACCGATGAGTCTTTGCTGACGGGTGAATCCGTCCCGGTGCGCAAGATTGCAGGCAAAGATGGCCTGCTGCCAGCCGAGCGCCGTCCAGGTGGAGACGACCTGCCTTTCGCATTTTCCGGATCACTCGTTGTTCGCGGTTCAGGCGTCGGCGAAGTTCTGGCGACCGGGCCGCGCAGCCAAATCGGTGCGATCGGGCAATCGCTCAGTTCGATGGAGACCGAAGCACCCCGCTTGCAGCGACAAACAAAACGCCTTGTCGGCATATTCGCACTCGTCGGCGGCGCGGTCAGTGTTCTCGCGGTCATGCTTTACGGCGTTTTGCGCGGAGGATGGCTTGATGCGGTGCTGGCAGGCATTGCGCTCGGCATGTCGATGCTGCCGGAAGAGTTCCCCATGGTGTTGACGATTTTCATGGCCATGGGCGCCTGGCGCATCTCGCAGGCACGCGTGCTCACCCGTCGCGCGGCAGCAATCGAAACGCTTGGCTCGGCAACGGTTCTCTGCACCGACAAGACCGGAACGCTCACCGAAAACCGTATGACAATAACAGAACTGAGAACGCCGGACGGCAAACTGCTCCGTTTGCCAGACGGCGCGAACGGAGCGATGCCGGCGGCATTCGGCGAAGTGGTCGAGCTTGGCATGTTCGCCAGTGCCGAGATTCCTTTTGATCCGATGGAAAGGGCATTTCACAATCTCGCCCAAGGACGGGTTTTCGGGTGGGAAGCGTCGAACAGCTCTGATCGGAAACTGGTCCGCACCTATGGGCTGCGTCCCGACTTGCTTGCCATGTCGAATGTGTGGTGGTCGGCGCTTGCCGGTGACAATTGCCTGGTCGCCGCCAAAGGCTCGCCGGAGGCCATCGCGGCACTTTGTCGTCTGAGTGCGGATCGTGTCGCCTCGGTCAAGGTTTCCGTGAACGCCATGGCAACCGAAGGACTCCGCGTCTTGGGCGTAGCGCGAGCCAGTCATGCCGGCGATCAACTGCCAGACAAGCAGACTGGTTTCGATTTCGAATTCATCGGCCTCGTCGGGCTAGCTGATCCTCTGCGACCAGGCGTTCCGGATGCCGTGAGTGATTGCCGCGCCGCCGGGATTAAAGTGATCATGATCACCGGAGACTACCCGGCGACGGCAAGAGCAATTGCCGGCGAAGCTGGGCTCGACTTCGAAGATGTCGTCACCGGTGAAATACTCAAGACACTGGACGAGGCTGCCCTTTCGGCGCGCGTGAAAACCGCAACCGTGTTCGCGCGGATCATGCCTGAGCAGAAACTGGCGATCGTCAGGGCCTTGAAGGCCAATGGCGGGATTGTCGCCATGACGGGGGACGGCGTCAACGATGCCCCCTCGCTGAAAGCGGCCAACATCGGCATTGCCATGGGAGGCCGCGGCACCGATGTCGCCCGCGAGGCATCCTCCATTGTTCTTCTCGACGACGACTTCGGATCGATCGTCAAGGCCATACGGTTGGGCCGTCGCATCTATGACAATTTGCGCAAAGCGATGGGTTTCATCCTTGCCGTGCACGTGCCGATTGCCGGCTTGGCCCTACTCCCATTGCTGTTTGGACTGCCAATCCTGTTCGGGCCAATTCACATTGCCTTTCTGGAGATGGTGATCGACCCGGTCTGCTCACTGGTTTTTGAAGCGGAAAACGAGGAGGACGACATAATGAAACGTCCTCCGCGGGATCCGGAGGCGGCGCTCTTCTCGCGTCCGTTGATCGCGTGGAGCCTTGTACAGGGTTTTCTGGCTTTCGTGCTCGTTGCGGGCATTTTTCTTCTCGGCTTGCGCTGGGAAATGCCAGAGGATGAGATTCGTGCGTTGACGTTCTTCTCGTTGGTGTTGACGATCGTCGGGCTGATTTTCGTCAACCGCACGTTCAGCGAGTCGCTGCTGATTGCGCTGTTGCGGCCAAATCGATCGTTCGTAATTGTCGTCGCGGTCGTTGCTGCAGCACTTGGCGGCACGCTTCTGTGGCCGCTTGCGAGTGGCCTCTTCCAATTCGGGCCGCTGCACCTGGATGATCTTGCCGTCACGCTTGCATCCGGGATCGCTGTGTTGGTCTGCCTTGAGTTGTTGAAACACTTCTGGCGGGAACGCCTGAAGGCTTGACCGACCCGGTTGCGCTCAACCGCAGTGCCGATCGGCTCACCTATGCCCGCCGCCACGCATTGCGACGTGAGGCAGCGGAAGAAGAGGCAACGAGGCGACTAACGACGGTCACCAGGATCGAGAAGGGCCACACCTGCAAGCGGCATGGCATCGCCGCCGCCGAAGGTGGCACCCGAAGATAGCGCCGCCCGGATCGGCCGGGCGCGTGGTCATTTCGGAGATGCCAAGTTCGTCGCTCAAAGCGCGTCCTTCGCCATCAATTGGTCCTGGAACGTGGAAGCCGCTTCAACGGGGCATGCAGACAGCCACATTGTCTCCAGGCTCGCAGAAAGTACAATTTGACACGAAGAAAGGGCGTCGACTTCCCTACGGTCTGGCAGATTATATGACGAGGTTCCTTCAGCGTCTCTCCTTACCGGACCGAGGTGCTATCTTGGGGGACAGCCCGCGCGATTCATCGAAAGAGGCATAGCCCAGCACAACCATAAAAAATGCAAAGACGGTCAAGACCGCGATGGTGACGACCAAACTCTCTATTGGCACGTTGTTTCTCCCTTTGATCCTTCATCTATAAGGCAGGGCAAATGCCAGGTGGGCGTTGACCTGGATCAACCGAGGCCGCTGATTTGCGCCAGATCAATTGAGGTATCCTGCGACCGTGGCTATGGTGAAGCGTGAGGAGACACGCTGATGTTGCCCTTCACGCGCAATCAGTTTCTCGCTAACCTGGTTTCTTACAACGAGGGCATCTGGCCGGTGCAAGTGGCGGCATTTGGCCTTGGCTTGCTTGCCGTGGCCTTGTTGTTTTGGCGACCGCTAATGGCGGACCGTCTGATCGCTGGCATCCTGGCGATCATGTGGCTGTGGACCGGCGTTGCATATCACTGGTTCCATTTCACCCAGATCAACAAGGCCGCGCTCGTCTTTGGAGCTCTCTTCGTCGCACAGGGAGCCATTCTGGCCTATGTTGGTCTCGTCAGGAATCAATTGCGGTTCGGCCAGAGTTTTGGACCTGCAGCAATGGTGGGAGTTGGCTTCGTCACCTATGCGGCCGTCCTTATCCACTTCTCGGCATTTGGACAGGTCACGCATATCCTGAAATGCCGGTGTTCGGTGTCACCCCCTGTCCGGTGACGATTTTCACCTTCGGATTCTTTCTCTTCGCAAAGCCGCCCTTGTCGCGGTGGCTGCTCGCGATTCCGTTCATCTGGTCGTTGATCGGAGGGAGTGCGGCGTTCCTCCTCGGCGTGCCGCAAGACTGGTTACTTCTGGTCAGCGGTGTTGTTGCGGTCCCGTTGGTGGTTGCCTGTCGTAGCGGCGCCAATTTGGACGGTCTGAAATCCTGAGAAGCCAATGCCTCACCTTATATTCACAGCGTCGCGAGAGACCGCTTAGGGACGAGAATGTGCCGAGCGCTGCAGTGGGGCTTACGAAGTGGGGTTGAACGCTGAAGCTCCCACGAGCAAGGCTGGGACTGCCGGATTGGAATCGGCTGGATGCTTGCGATTGAGCAGGCAGCCGATCTGTCGGCGACTTGGGGCATCGGCCACTCTGTCGTTCACGACTTCATGCCGGGTGGGGCAACCGAAGATATGCTCGATGATCTGATCTAGACTGCCGGTCTTGTTCTCACTCCCAACCCGTATGCGTCCGAATGCGGACATTGCTGCTGTCGAGATCCTTGACTCATCGCTTGTCCGGATTCAAATTTCCCAGTTCAACAGGGAAGGATGCAACCGACGCTGCCCTTTTTTTCAGGCAACCATTACGGGCTGCGCGTTAACTGACCAAGTTGCCTCACTCGCTCATATTGTGAAGCGCGTCGTGTTTGATGATCTCGATGGTGCGCAGATTGAGCAGGCGGATGACGCCCTTGTCCTTCAGCCGGGTAAAAACCCGCGATACGGTCTCGATGGTGAGGCCGAGATAGTCGCCGATATCCATGCGCGACATCGGCAGTTCGACCTGCCGCAACCCGCCCTGCCGCTCCGCCATGTCGACCAGGAACGCGGCGACGCGTTCGATGGCATTCTGGCGGCCGAGGACCAAGAGGTGTTCCTGCGCTCTCGTCAGGCCCTTGAGCGCCAACGGCAGCAGCTGACGGGAGATATCCGCACCAGTAGCAAAGCGGAAGACGCGGACACCAGTGGCGTTGATGGCTTCGGCGAAGAAATGATGGGTGGTGTCGGCTTCGAAGCCGAATGTCTCTCCAGCCAGATGGAAGGCGCTTATCTGACGGCGGCCGTCGGCAAGCAGGCGGTAGACACGGACCGCCCCAAACTCGACCTGGTAGAAGGCTCCGGCCTTCTCGCCCTGGGCATAGATTTCCGAACCGGCGGGAAAGAAGCTGACCGGCTGCAACGGCGGGGCGTCGAAAGCCTCTAGCAGGCTCGACTGGGTGGAGCTTGGCGACAGTGCAATTCTGGGCGCTGCGTAGGTTTGCATGGCTGTTTTCCCGGTTGATCCGTGTGACAGCAATCGCGCGAATTCACGTCTCGCGAAATTCGGTTATGTCCCTACGGGAAACTACCTAGACTAGAACCTCGACCGGGCGGCCCCCCAGGCCGCTGATGATGGGCAGTTGGTCCGGGCATCATTGATCCCCGTCAAACGCGGCATTGTGATTGATACTTGTCTTTGGTGCGCACAGCCAGGCGCGCTACTTTCCGCTAGGATGTCGGCCCTTGCGATATGAGAACAGTATGACTGAGCTTCATTTATGGTCGATTGTTCAATGCCTCATCCTGCTGACTCTCGCGAACGGCGTGCCCGTCATCGCCAAGAAAATGCTTGGCGAGCGGCTCGCCTGGCCGATTGATGGCGGTTGGCTCTTGGGATGGACAGCCGCTTCTGGGGCGGTCAAAGACGCTGCGCGGGTTCGTACTGGCAATTCTTGCTGCAGCGATTGGCGGTCCTCTTGTGGGGCTCGATGTTGAAATAGGTGTGCTCATTGGTATCAACGCCATGATCGGCGACATGCTGTCGAGCTTCCTCAAGCGTCGCTTGAGATTGGCGCCGAGTGCCGAAGCACCAGGTTTCGATCAGGTGCCGGAATCCCTGCTGCCCCTGTTCGCCGTCAAGAACCTCGTAGGCTTTTCAGTTTGGGACATTCTGGTCGGTGTCGGCACGTTTTGGATCGGCGAACTCCTGGTCTCCCAGCTTCTCTATATGCTCCACATCAGAGATAGGCCCTACTAGTCCTTGCGGGCGAGTTGGTGAAGCGTGATCTCGGGAAGGCAGTTGAGCCGTACTGCAACGACACTCGAGCCGGCGCCGACCGAGGTGTAGCCCGTCATGCCATGATAAATCCAGGCGCCGACGCCCATCGCCCGTGGGAGTTTCGAATCCAGGGTAATCGGGAGTCCACCCGGCAGACAGATCTGGCCACCATGGGTGTGACCCGCGAGCAGCAAATCGAATCCAGCGTGGGCTGCCTGGCGATAGATCTCGGGGGTATGCGAAAGCAGGATCGAAAATGCGTCGGTCGGCACATCAGCCGCGGCCTTTTCTATATTGTCGACCCTGAAGAAATGGGCGTCGTCTATTCCAGCAAGATAGATGCGTTCTCGGCTCCGCTCGATCACATCGAGTTCGTTCATCAGCATGCGAATGCCCATGTCCTCCAAGGCCGGAACCATTCGAACCGTGTCGTGATTGCCGAGCACGCCGTATAGCGGTCCCTTGAGGGAGGCACGCACGCGGGCAACACCGTCCAAAGCGGCGTCGAACGGGCCGAAGGTCTTTGCGCGGAAATCTCCGGTCAGCACGCAGATGTCGTAGTCGAGATCAGAGACAAGCTCGATTACGCGATCCATCGCAGAACGGCTCATGTCCGCATGAAGGTCGCTGAGGTGGAGGATCCGGAATCCTTCAAAACTACGTGGCAAGCTTGCCGACGTGATATTGTTGACGCTAAGTTGGACGTTTGCGGCATTGCGGCGCCCACGCCCATAGAGGCCAGTTAACCGCAGCCCGTTGCGGATTACCGCATGGATCGAATACCAATTCTCCAAATGGAAGAAATTCAGACCTTGGCCGAAAACCTGGGCTTCATGGTCCTCTTCGACCCCTAGACGCTGCCTGGCGTGAATCCGGCCAAGGCGTTCGTCCAACCTCGGGCTGATATCAATCATAGCGGTCCAGAGCCAAGTTGGTTGGCGCCTGGGAACGTGCACCAATCCATCCACATACGGCAAGCCATTCGCGCGAACTTCGCTGCTGCCGAAATCTAATGCTGCAGCGTCTCGATGTAACCGGCAAGGTTGTGGATGCGTTCCGTCGTGACGACCTCGCCGCCACTGGGGCCATAGACTTTTACGTCTTCTTCGAGGAACTGGCGACCCCACACAGGCATCTCGCGATCGCCATGGCTTGGCAAGGCATAGCGACCGTCGATCGTCGCGAAGACCCTCGAATAGGGAAACGCGCCGCCGTTCCGTTCGGAAAGACGCGTCAGGTCGGCCGGACGCTTCAACAGCACATCGCCCAGAGGCCCATCGCCCTTGCCGTAGACGCCGTGGCAGACCGCGCAGGAGTTCAGGTATTCCGCCTCGCCATAGCTCATTTCCTGCGCGGTGGACGCCTTGCAGGCCATGATTGCGAAAGCTGCCGCTATGAGGAATTTCATCGGCGTGTTCCCAATTGGTGGCCAAGCCTACAGCGTCAGCACGTGGACACGTTGATCCGGATCAATTTGCATAGGGGGCGGTCTTTGATTCAGCGCAATGAACACGGCGAGCCGTCTCGCCATTGTTGCAACGACGATTGAAATTTGAGGCAAAATCAGGAGCAGGCGCCATGGCTTTCAAAACGATCCTTGCGGTTACAGGACCGAGCCAGGGTGACGGCGATCTCAAACTTGCCGCCGGCCTGTGCGAGCAGTTTGGTGCCCATCTTTCCGTGCTCGTTCTCGTGCTTGAGGCACCACCCTCGGGCGGTGGATATGCCGCTGCAGTTTCACCGGCGTGGCTGGAGGAACGCCGGGCCGACCTCAAGAGGCTTAAAGAGCGAACTTCGGTCGTTTCCGCATTCCTTCCCCAAATCGTCACATCGGGCGATCTGATCGACGACTATCCCGACACTGCCTGGGCCGACGAAACGATCGGCCGACGTGCCCGCTATGCCGATATTACGGTTATTGGACCGGAGTTGCTTGCCGGCGAAACGCTGAAGAGCAAAGTGATCGAAGGCGCATTGTTTTCTTCCGGCAAGCCCCTGCTGCTCATCCCCGAGGGATCGCGGCCGACACTGAAGCCGAAACGCGTGCTGGTCGCCTGGGACGCCCGTCTGGAGTCGTCGCGCGCGGTCCGCGAGTCGCTCGACATGCTGATAGGCGCCGACGAGGTGCACCTCGTCATGGTCGACCCGGTGGAGGACGAATACCACCACGGCGCCGAACCCGGAGCCGATGCCGCTACTTATCTCGCGCGGCATGGCGTGAAGGTCACGGTCGACCGGCTCCCGAGCTCGAACCATTCAGTCGCTGACGTGCTTCGTCGGCACGCCGTCGATATCGCCGCCGATCTGATGGTCATGGGCGCTTATGGCCATTCCCGGTTGCGTCAGCGCATCTTCGGCGGCGTCACCAAGTCGATGCTTGAGGATCCATCGATGCCGATCCTTATGGCGCGGTAGCAATGCAAGGACTGAAAACTGCCGGGCCGGCGCGATCTGCCGGCCCTTGTTTTTGGAGGATCTGTCACGTGCTGTTCTGCGCGAGGCATCGAACTGGTGGAAACAGCCTACTCGCTTGCTTCCCGGCCCGACACCTGCTCGATGAGGATCCGGAAGAAGACGTGCGGCGTGCTATCTGACACGGGAGGCATGACAGGCTTGAACGCGCCCGGGTCCCACCAGTCGGCGTGCTTGCTCAACACCGACCATGCATGATTGCGCTGAAACCTTGTGGCCGATCCGATCCGGCAGTTCTTCAAAGCGGCCGTCGACAATCACGCTTCTCCATCCGCGTCCCTGGCCGTGTTCCTCGACCTGAGCGCACACCAGGGGATTGGCCCGCATCCAGTCGATCTTCTTACCCAGCAAGGAGAACGCATAGAGGTGATTGTCGGCGTAGGCGTAGTTGAAGCACACGACGTAGGGTTGCCCGTTCTTCACGCATGCCAAGTGGCCGACACGATTGGCCGCCAGCAATTTCGTGCATTCCAAGGCAGAAAGTGTGCGGATCAGCATCGGTGCGATCTCCTATTTTTCACGACGGTTCAGTGTCGTTGTTTCTCTGGCCGCGCCTGAGGCGCGCTTCTGATTTCGGCGCCCGCCGGCTTTTCGCGACTGGACAGCCTCGTCCATCGCGGCGATGACCTCGTTGTCGGACAGCTGAGGGAAGCTCGGATAGTGGTAGCCAAGGGCGCGGAACTGTCCAGGCTGACTAAGGCAAACAACGCGGTCGGCTTCCCGGGCCAGATCAGCCACCGTGTCCTGCGGCGAAACAGGAACCGCTACGACGATTTCCCGTGGTGACCGGCGCTTGAGCGCACGGATCGCGAACTTCATCGTCGTGCCGGTCGCGACCCCGTCATCCACGATGATCGCGGTCTTTCCGGCGATCGACAAGGGTGGATGCGTTCCGCGATAGGCAAGCCGGCGCCGTTCCAATTCGGGGCGCTCTTTCGCGATCAAGACGCGAAGCGCGTCATCATCGAGGGAATAAGCTTCGATGATCTCCCGATTCAGCACGACGTCCGGAGGGTCGCCGTCCACCATCGCGGCGATGGCCAGTTCGGGATTTCCCGGTGCGTCCACCTTCGTGCTCCTCTAAGACCTCGCTGCAAGATCACCATGAAGCCCGGCCTTTTACCTTGATGCGCATCAAAGCGCATGCCGGCAGTCCGTCAGGTCACATCGTCATCGCCGGCCGCGCCGCCTTCGGCCTCCAATCCGAAATCCGCCGTGATTGGTCCGCATCGAAGCGGAGCCGAACGCCGGCACCTCCCATGGCATCCTCGGGAATAAATTCCGCTCCAAGTTGCTCCAAAGCGCGTCGCACGGCGAGCATATCGGCGTTGGACAAATTCCGGCCGGTCCTTTCGAAAGACAGGATAGCTTCTGGCGAAACCCCGGACGTCGCAGCCAACAGAGTGCGGTCGACATGTCATCGTAGTGGCCATATCCACCATAAGAAGGGCGCCTCGCCTCGCCTACATCGTCAATTCCGGTTCCAGAGGGCGTTCCTTCGCTGGGGGCGCCGACCGGCTTAAGCCTCCCACAATTGATAGCATCCGAATACACCGGCCGATGCTGTCACTCAGGGAAATTGAGGTAAATCAACCTGCTTCCAAGCGAGATATGCCAATATTCGTCTGTCCTTTGTGGAGCTTTTTCCAATGAGACGAATTGGTGGTTTCCTGCTGGCCATGTCTATCGCCATAGCGGCCACGGCGAGTGTGGCTTTCTTGCTTTACAAGAACGAGCTTGGCCGTATGCGCGACGCTGCCAGCAGCGGCAGTGTGGTCGCCAAGCTCGACATAGGCCCGATCGAATACGCCGACAGTGGCGTGGGTACTCCGCTCTTATCGATCCACGGCGCCGGTGGCGGCTTTGACCAAGGCCTTGCCAATGCAGCCAATTTTGTGGGTGAGGGCTTTCGGATCATCGCGCCGTCGCGCTTCGGCTATTTGCGCACGCCCGTTCCGCAGGATACCTCTCCAGCCGCGCAGGCCGATGCGCACGCGGCGCTGCTATCCAAACTGAACGTTCCCAAAGCGGTGGTCGTCGGCGTTTCGGCGGGCGCGCGTTCTGCGGTCGAGCTGGCACTCCGGCACCCGGACAAGGTCACCGCTCTCATTTTGATCGTCCCAGGCCTTTATTCGCCCACCAGTCCGGTCTCGATTGAAGCGAGCCGCGGCAACAAGTTCGTATTCTGGGTCGTCAATGCCGGCGGCGATTTCGCATGGTGGGCCACCGAGAAGATCGCGCCGTCAGTGCTCGTTCGCTTCCTTGGCGTTCAGCCCTCGCTGGTTGCGGCTGCGCCTCGAGCCGAGCGGGACCGCGTCATGAGCATTGTCAAGAGTGTTGAGCCGTTGTCGCTGCGCTTTCCCGGAATCAACATCGATAGCGCCCCCGCGTTGCATGAACTGCCGTTGGAGGAAATTACTGCGCCGACGATCATTATTTCTGCGCGCGACGACCTGTTTAACACGCTGCCGGCAGCTGAGTTCGCCGCAGCCAAGATTCCGGGTGCCAAACTGGTCGTCTACGACGCTGGGGGACATCTTCTGGTTGAACAGCAGCAGGATGTTCGCATAGCAGTTCGCACGTTCCTAGCTGGCGCCGGCCTCATCCCGCCACCCGTTGGCCCGAGACAGTGATACAGCATCCGCTTGGGGCAGAATCGCCTCACAGGTCGTTTCGTTGCTGTCGCCCATCGAAGGAACAGTCGCAAGGGGAGGGCAGCGCATCATGGCGGCGCTCGCCTTCTTAGGCACTTGCGTATCCTTCGGGCGACTCTTCGACGACCATACGCATCCGTGAACAGCGGTCAGGGAACACAGAGCGATGCGATCGCATTCTCCCGAGAGCAACCGCATGGTGACCACCTCTGCCATGGAAGACGATCTGGCGACCCTGCAGCGGGAGACATTCGACTACTTCATCCATGAAGTGAACCCCGCCAACGGGCTCATTCTGGACAAGACCGAAGCGAATTGGCCCGCAAGCATCGCCGCCACTGGCCTTGCGCTGGCGTGCTATCCAGTGGGCGTCGAGCGCGGATTCATGACGCGAAGCGCGGCTGCGGAACGCACCTTGGCGACGCTGCGCTTCTTCTGGAACAGTCCGCAGGGCCTGGAGCCGGACGCTACCGGATATCGCGGCTTCTACTACCATTTCCTGGACATGCAGACCGGCCGGCGCGCCTGGCAATGCGAGCTGTCGACGATCGACAGCGTGTTCCTGCTGGCTGGGGCGCTGGCTGCAGGGCAGTATTTCGATGCCGACACCGAGGCCGAAGCCGAGATCCGCAGCTTGGCAGAGGCGCTTTATCACCGAGCCGATTGGCGTTGGGCGCAGGATGGAGGAGAGACCGTCACCCATGGCTGGACACCCGAGCACGGGTTCCTGAAGTATCGATGGCAAGGCTATGACGAAGCGCTCTTGCTCTATGTCTTGGGACTGGGTTCGCCGACACACCCGTTACCCCCGAGCAGCTACACTGCATGGACCGCGACCTTCCGATGGGAGAACTGTTACGGCTTCGACTACCTCTATGCGGGACCGCTGTTCATCCACCAGCTTTCGCATGTATGGATCGATTTTCGCGGCGTGCAGGATGCCTTCATGCGCAGCAAGGGAAGCGACTATTTCGAGAACACCCGACGCGCCACCTTCGTCCATCAGCGTTACGCTGTCGAAAATCCGCGTGGATTCGAGGGTTACGGCGAACACTGCTGGGGCATCACCGCAAGCGAGGGTCCTGGGCCTTCCACGCTCAAGTTGAACGGCATCGAACGCAGCTTTGAGGATTATGTCGCGCGCGGCGTCCCGTACGGCCCCGACGATGGCACGCTCGCTCCGTGGGCCGTCGTGGCCTCCTTGCCGTTCGCGTCAGAAATCGTCCGACCGGCGATCAGCTTCTGCATCCACCAGGCCAAGCTCAAGGCCGCCAATGCCTATGGTTTCAAGGCGGCTTTCAATCCGACGCATCCAGGGACGACGGACAACGCCTTTGGATGGTGGGTTTCGCCCTGGCACTTCGGCCTCAACGAGGGCCCCGTCGTCCTGATGATCGAGAACGATCGCAACGGCCTCCTGTGGCGGCTGATGCGCTCGTGCCGGTACATCCGCAGCGGCCTGCAACGGGCGGGATTTGAAGGCGGCTGGTTGGGAGAGTTCGATCGGGAACCGACGCCAGCTGTTTGATCGGCTTGCGCCGAGGTAGAGTGTATTCGGCGGTTGAAGGAGTCTGCTCACTGTGGAGCAGGAGGACTCCTCCTGGAAACGGAAAAAGGCTCGGCCCTCTCCAGCGGTGGTGGCGGCCGTCGCGGCAGCTTCAGGCTCACCTGCGCGGCGAGCCCCATGGCGGCGGCAGCGGCAAAGAAAGCGGCGCCTTGCAGGCCGGGGAAACCGAACAGCAGGCCGGCGGCCGCAGAGCCTACCGACAGCCCGAGACTGACCGCCGCCGACTGGATGCCCAGTTCCATGCCCCCGGTTTCGCGCGGTGATGCGCGACACCAAATAGGCGAGCAGCGGGCTTATTACCCCGGCCGACGCCGCGACAACGGAAATGGCGAAGATCATTTCGCCGAAGCCGGCAACTGTCGGAAAGACCGCCAGATCACCATCACCAGGAAGGCGGGGGCCACAAGCAACCTTGCCGTTGCCGGTTTGACGAGCGGCGAAAAGATGAGGCCTTGGACTGCAAACATGACCACGCTGCACGTCGCGAACATGAGGCCGAGCGCGGCGAGGCCCCATGGCGAGTTCGAGGTTTCGCAACGTGAGCCCGACTTCGAATGCGCCAAGCCCTGCCGCGGCGACAGCGGCAAGTGCGAGCAGCCGTAGCTCTCCGGGTACGAAGCCGCGATTGCGCGCCTCGACAGAGGCCCTTGGCAACAGGTTCCAGGCAGCGCAAACCACACGCCAAGGGCTGCCGCGACAGCGAGGCCGGACTCAAGAAAGAAGGGAACGGCCTGCGGTAGGGCCGCCGCCGCACCCAAGTCAAACTCCAGTTCCGCAGCGAGCCCGCCGAGCATCGGCCCGACCAGGAAGCCCGCGATCGATGCCATGCTGATCCAGCCGAACGCTCTTGCGCGGCGATCGTCCCCGCCTTCGGTGTCGGCCCCGCCCTCGATGTCGGCAATGAACGCGAGGGCAGTTGGCACCACGGCCGCCGCGAAGCCGCCATTCGAGATCCGCCCGACATAAAGAACGAGCAGGCTCGGTGCCAGCGCCGAGGCCGCCAGAGTGACGGTAAAGCCGAGCAGACCGACGACAAGGACGGGCCTGCGCCCGATCAATCGGAACACTTCCCCCAGAGGAAAGCGGCGACCACCGGCGCGGCGATATAGGCGGCGCTCAAAAAGTCGATGTGCCATGCGTTGAATGCCGGGTCTGCGGAACCGGCAAGCCGCTCGACCATCATCGGCAGGACCGGCAAGGACAATTCCGTAGCCGAGCGCAACCACGAAGGCCGAGGCCAGAAGTACGCCAAGGCTCCATCGCTGCACGGTCAAGGGACCTTGCATAGCTCCGCTCATGCCGGCGCGCCAGTTAGGTGCTCATGAACGGCGCCTGCGGTGGTCGATGCAGCAGGACGGATGCCCTCGAGCCTGGCTCGCTTTAGCAAAAGCGCATTGACGGCGACAAGGGCCGAACTGCCCGACATTGCGAGCGCCGCAATCTCGGGGCTCAACAGGAACGGGTAGAACACGCCTGCCGCGATCGGGAAGGCGATGACATTGTAACCGACCGCCCACCACAGGTTCTGGTGCATCTTGCGCAGCGTGGCGCGCGAGAGCGTCATTGCCCCGACCACGTCGTAGGGATCGCTCTTCATCAGCACGATGTCGGCGCTCTCAATGGCGACATCGGTGCCCGCACCAATGGCGAACCCGACATCGGCTTGCGTGAGGGCCGGCGCGTCGTTGATGCCGTCGCCGACCATGCCGACCTTCAGCCCCTGTCCCTGCAGTTCCTTGATCTGTTCCGCCTTCTGCCCCGGCAAGACATCGGCCAGGACGATGTCGATGCCGAGCATGTCCGCGATGCGCCTAGCGGTGCCGGCATTGTCGCCCGTCAGCATGGCCACGCGCACGCCCTGCTCGTGCAGTTTGGCAATCGTCGGGATGGCTGTCGGACGCGGCGTGTCGGCAATCGCAATGAGCCCGAGCAGCTTGCCGGACCGCGCCACGTGAATGACGGTGCGACCTTCGGCCTTGAGCGTCTCGGCCTTCTCGCCGAGCGCCAGAAGATCGATCTTCTGTTCGTCCATGAGGCGCCGATTGCCGAGGAATACCGGACTTCCACCGACAGCGGCGCTGGCACCCTTGCCTTCGATGTTAAGGAAATCCGAAACCTTGGGAAGCTTCCGGTCCTTGGCCCGCTCGACGATGGCGACGGCCAACGGATGATCCGAGCCCTGGTCCACGGCGGCCGCGATCTGCAGAACCTCGTCGCGTGAAACGCCGGCCGCCGGAACGATCTCGACGACCTTGGGCTGGCCCATGGTCAGCGTGCCGGTCTTATCGAAGACGATCACGTCGAGCTTGGTCGCGTCCTCGAGAGCGGCGGCATTCTTGAACAGGATCCCGTTTGAAGCGCCAAGGCCGGTGCCGACCATGACGGCCATCGGCGTGGCGAGGCCAAGCGCATCGGGACAAGCGATGACGAAGACGGTGATGGTCAGGGTCATCGCGAACAACAGTGGCTGGCTGAGCCACCAGAACCAGACGGCGAAGGTCGCAAGCCCGATGATGATCGCGGCGAGCACCAGCCATTGCGAGGCACGATCTGCGAGCAGCTGCGCCGGCGCCTTCGAATTCTGGGCTTCCTGGACCAGCTTGACGATCTGCGCCAAGGCTGTGTCGGCGCCCACCTTGGTGGAGCGGTAACGCAGCGTGCCACTCTTGTTGATCGTCGCCCCGATGACCTTGTCGCCGACCTTCTTGGTAACCGGCATCGACTCGCCGGTCAGCATCGATTCATCGATCGTCGACCCGCCCTCGATCACCTCGCCATCGACGGGAAGCTTGTTGCCGGGGCGCAGGACCACGATCTCGCCGAGCACGACGTCCGCGGTCGCAACCTCGGCCTCCTTGCCATCGCGCAAGACGGTGGCCTTGGGCGGGGCGAGGTCGAGCAGGGCCCTGATCGCGGCCGAGGCCCCGGCGCGGGCGCGCATCTCGAGCCAATGGCCGAGCAGGATGAACACGAGCAGCACGCTGGCGGCCTCATAGAATTGCTGGCCCTCGAAGAAGAAGGTCGCGCCGACGCTGAACAGGTAGCCGGTGCCGACGCTCAGCATCACCAGCACGGCCATGTTGAGGACGCCGTTGCGCAGGGCCCGCCAGGCGGCAACCAGGAACGGCCAGACAGGATAGAGGATCGCGGCGCTGGCGAGGAAAAACATCGCGACGTCTTCGCTCAGCCCGAAAGGCGGGCGCAACCAGGGCTCGCCCAGACCCATCGGCTCCATGGCAAAGATCGGCAGCGTGAAAACCAGGCTGACAAGGAACCGGTTGCGCATGTCCTTGACCATGTCTTGCATGTCCATGCCGGCGCCGTGCCCCATCTCATGGGCCATTGCGTCGTGCGGCACCTTGGCCGCAACTGTCCTCCGGTCCATTGGACCCGTTTGGATCATGGCGGCGTGATCAGGCCCGGCGTGCCCGGAGATCGCGGCCGGATGCCCTGGCGGAATTGTCGTGCTGTCGGGACTGCACAGATGCCGAGGTACGGTCTCGCCGCGGCAATGGAAGCCGCAGGCTTCGATTTCGTGGGCAAGGGTCTGCGGGCTCGTCCGCCGTTCATCGAACTCGATGGTCGCCGTGGTCGACCCCGCGTTCATCGCGACACCGGCAACATCAGGCAAAGCCGCGAGACGTTTTTCGACCGCCGCGAAATCCATCATGCCGACTAGGTCGCGCACTTCCAGATTGATCTTTTTCATCGTCGCTCTCCATGCCGCATATCGTGGTGGCGACCGCACGCCAGCGGTGACTCAGCTTCGGTAAGCGAAGGCCGACATCATGCCGCCTGACTGGTTGGTGAAGGGTGCTGCGACCACAGAGCTGCGGCGCCTGCCACTGCACCCTTCAGGATATCTCGGCGTTTCATGATGATTTCCTTCGGTCTCGAGATTGTTGTTTCGGTCAGCACAGAAAGATCATGCCCGAGCGCCTCCCTGGCCTTTAGGGCGCACGGCGCTCGCCGGCGGAACCGAACAGCCTGGCCACATGCGGAAAAAAGGCGGGCACGCGGGCCGCATAGCGGTCGTAGGCATCGGCGAATTCCTTTCTCGCTTCACGCTCTTCGATGAAGGAAAGCCGCACATACATGCCAACCAGAACGGGGAACATCAGCACCGTCAGCAGCGTCGGCCACTGCACGAGGAAGCCCGCCATGACGAGAACGAAGCCGACATACTGCGGATGCCGGACGGAGGCATATGGGCCGCCGGTTGCGAGGCGATTGTGGCGCTGCGCTTCGTAAAGCACCCGCCACGCACTCGCGATCAGCACGAAGCCGCCGCCGATCAGGAAGAAGCTGAGAATGTGGAAGGGGCCGAAATGCGGATTGAGCCGCCAGCCGAACATCATCTCCAGGAGGTGACCGGCATCATGCGAGAGCCAGTCAACGCCGGGGAACCTTGACTGCAGCCAGCCTGAGAACATGTAGATCGTCAGGGGGAATCCGTACATCTCGGCAAACAGCGCCACCAGGAAGGCGCTGAATGCACCGAAGGAGCGCCAATCACGGCCGGTTTGCGGCTTAAAGAAGCTGAAGGCGAACAGGATGAAGATCACCGAGTTGATAATAGCCAGGTCCCAGAGGCCGTAGGCGGAAGATTGCTCGACCATGATCATGCTCCTTTGTGGTGTTTGGGGCCGTTTTGCGCGTTCGGCTCGGTTTCCCTGTGCCCGGCTTGTTTCTTGTGCCCTGCATGACTGCCGTGACCGCCATGGCCGCCATGCATGAACATGTGAAGCAGAGGGCAGGCGAGCAGCAGCAGAAAGGGAAGGGCGCCGAGCGTGTGCGCCCGGTGCTCAGAGAGAAGGAAAAACGCGGCGATCAGCAGGAAGGCGATCGCGGCCAGGCCAGTCTTCGAAGTCCAGAATCCACCCGTTCCTGCCTCGGCCTCCTGTTCTGGTTCGGAGCCGGTCGGGGTATCGGATATGCGGTGTGCGTTGGGGTTCACGGGTTGAATTCCCTTTGATGTCAGCGGTTGCCGTTGCCGGCCACGGCGGTCGAGGCGCGGCTTTCGAAGCCGTAAAGCGCGAGGCTGAGGGCCCAGACCAGCGCGCTGGCAAACAGTACCCACCTGAAATCGGAGCCGATCGTGAAGTTCGCCACCGACATCAAGCCGATGGACGATGCCCCTCCGACCAGAGCGCCAGCCAACGCGACCGGGTGACGAGTCCGGAACGCTGTGAGCGCCAGCGCAATCAGCAGAACGCCGGTAGCGAGGGCGTAGCCGCCGAGCACCCGGAAAACCTGCGTGAGCCACATCGCAACACGCGGACCGAAGGCTTCCAGCTCGGCGGCCGAGAGATTCATATAACGGACATCCTCGGGCAGCAGTGGCGGCCTGAGGGCGATGAAATACAGTCCGATCCCCGCGATGATCATTCCCGCCAGGGCAAGCGTTGCGGACGACATCGTCCATGGATTGGCTGCAGCTTTCATGAGGCCCGCCCTAACGGCGCCCGGTGGCGACGACGTTGTAGATCGAGGCGTAGACGACACCCGCCACGAGGCCGACGACGCCAAGGCCGACGATGCCGTAGAGAACACGGCCAGGGCTCATCTGCGCCGCCAGTCTAACCGCGCTGAAGTCGAGCCCGTGCATGAAGGCGCCGAAGAAATCGAGCGTCGCGTCCGGCCAAATGGCGAAGGCCAAAGCACAGAGCATGCTCATCAGGGCCAGCGTCACGCCCAGCGCAATGCCGACGGACAGAATGCTAAATTTACTCATGGGTTCCTCCCGTCACTTCGCGTGTTGCTTGAGCCATTCCTGCATTGCGGCGATCTCGGCCTGCTGAGCCGTTATGATCTGATTGGCCCAGTTCCTGACCTGATCATCCTTGCCGAATTGCAGGACCGCCCGGGCCATGTCGATCGCCCCTTGATGGTGCGGAATCATCGACTGGACGAAGGCGATATCGGGATCTTCGGCCTGGATGGCCTGCATCATCGGCCCGTCCATTCGCTTCATGGCGTCCATGTAAGTCCTGGAGGCCTCGGGCATGTTGGCAGTGTCCATTGGCATGTTCTTCATCATGCCGCCGCCCTGCATCATGCCGCCCTGGCCGCCTTGCATCATCTGCTGCATCATGGGCATCATCTTCTGCATCGTTGACATCATCGTTGTGCACTGTTCAGGCAGCTTGCCCGGCACCGCGTCAGCTGCCGGAGCCGTTGTCGTGGCTTGCGGTGCGTCGCCCTCGGGATGGTGCGGATCCGTCTGGGCAAATGCCGCGCCCGAAAGAGCTGTGAATGCGGCAAGCGTGATCATTCGAAGGTGGGTCTTCATGACTGTTTCCTTTCGTTGGTGTGAAGCCGAGGCGAACTCTGAGAATGGGTGCGCAAGGCACAGCCGGATCGCGAATACCGGTTTGACTACGCGGATCGTTCGCGCGTTATCGGCCTTGGCGTGCGCTGCTGGGTTCAACAGTCCCAAGGCCGCGACGGCGCGATATCAGGCGAAGGTCTGGGGAGGTTGCAGGAGGGCCTCGGGGTCGATGCCTGTTGCCAGAAGCGCCTTGCCCTCCATGAAGCGGGCGGTGCCGGACGGGCAATTGACGACCCCACATTCGCCGGTGGCGGAAATGCTTGCAGCACAACAGCCCGATGCGGCTGAGTACGCGCAGTCGGCGCCGTGCTCGCAACAGCCATCGTTGTGATCAGTTGCCGTGACATCGCCTGTCACCTGGCTGGAGCCGCCAATGGGGGGAACTGCAAACTCGGCAATGGCGCCGATATCAGCGCCCATACCCGGACCCTGGCCGGCAAGACCAGCGCCCATGACGACGCTGCCCGCGATCAGAACGAGCATGGAAAGCAAGGCGCGAAGCTGGGTCAGTCCAATTTCCATCTTCCCAGTGTGGCATAGCTGCGCATCGCCGCTTTGACGCAAATCAAAGCCGCGGCTCCGGGGGAGCGCTTAGGTTGCCGGGTCTTATCCAGTACGGATCGGACGTTTTCCCAGGCCCCAAAACCGGGAATGAACCGGAGGTGAGGTGATGCCAGCAACGCCGCGTTCCACCGAGACCACCGTCAGGATAGAAGCCGCGGCCGAGACCGTGTTCGCCTATCTCGATGATCACAGGCATCTCGGGACTCATATGAGCGCCTCGTCGTGGATGATGCTCGGCTCGAAAATGGACTACGACTTCGATGCACATGAAGCTCGTTTGGTCGGCTCAAAATTTGGATTCCATGGCAAGATACTTGGAATTGCACTGTCTGCGGAACAGGTGGTTACGATCCGGGTGCCTCCCAGATTGAAGGTCTGGGAAATCATCGGTGTCCCAAATCTCTGGGTGATCGGCCGCTACCGCATGGGTTTCGAGATCGTCCCCGAATCGAGCTGCTGCCGGCTTCGGGTGTTCATCGACTACGACCTGCCACAAACAGCGCCGTCCCGTTGGGTCGGCCTGATTTTTGCCGATATCTACGCACGTTGGTGTACTGACCGGATGGCGAAAGACGCAGCAGCTTATTTCGAGAAGACAGGGGCGCAGACAGTCGCGTCGACCAGCTGATCGAGGCGGGCCTTGTCCGACTCATTGGCAAGAGCCGCAGCCCGGCGCTGAGGATCGGTCATACCCGAGCGCTGGTTCAAACCATGTGCCGCGTTCACCTTTGGCAATTTCGACGGCGTCATCAAGCCTGCCGATAGCGGCAAGCTTGCCGGTTGCCTCAGTGAATTCGATTGCGGCGCTGACCTTTGGCCCCATGGAGCCAGCGGGAAAATCCCGGCCTGATATCTCTGTCGGGCTAACCCTCCGGAGCGCACGGGCGGTAGCGGTGCCATAATCGACATAGACTGCGTCGACGTCTGTCAGCATGAGCAGCATGTCGGCCTTGAACTTTTGCATCGCCCGCCGAATCGGCAATCGAGCGTCGCTAGGTCGACCGCAGAAAGGGTGAAACGTCGCCTGCGGTGAGCAGTGTAACGCCCGTAAGTGGGAGATTTTGACATGGATCAACGCCGCAACATACGAGGTCGCTAATATATTGCCACGCATGAAAGGGGTCTGTCATGGAAATTACAACGCACGACCTCATGACGGTGCTGCATGGAATGGGGTTTGGAGCTCTGTTCATGCTGGCGTTCTCCGGCGCGCTGGTCGAACTCTATCGAATTTCTGCGCCTGGCGCGCCGTCGGCGATGAGCGCGGGAGGCCAAACACTGCTTGGTCTTTACCTCGTGGCGATGGTGATACTCGCGTGGCTCACTGTGTTCTCTGGCACCTACGTCATCTATCCTTGGTATCGAGCCGTTCCGCCGGAAGGCGTCACCGATCTCGCGGACTATCCGCGGCGATTGCTCCTGTCCAGCGGGAAGACATCCGAGTGGCATAACGTCGGCATGGAATGGAAAGAGCATGTAGGCTGGCTAGCACCGATCGCCATGACCATGGTGGCCTACGTCACCATGAAATACGGGCGAGCAATCATTCAACACCGGAATATGCGCATCTCCGTACTAAGTTTCGCCGTGGCTGCCTTTGTCGCCACGGGAATCGCCGGAGCGTTCGGTGCATTCCTGAACAAATACGCTCCGATACGGGGTGGCGATGTGATCATTCTGATGCAGGAGGAAGGGCCATGACTACGTCGCAAAATGCGGTCGAGTTTGGAAAGACCGTTGAGACGATCCCGAATGGCCCCGGAGCTGCGGCCATTCTGGCAGCGGGCATCGGTTGTGCTGCCATCGGCGTTCTAGCATTCGCGTCCGAGCTGTCGCCCGGACTGCGGGGTCTATTGAATTTCTACAATCCTGTCGGCCCGCTCTCCGGCAAGACGACCGTAACAATCATCGTTTGGCTCATTGCTTGGTACGGGCTGTCACGGATTTGGCAAAGGGAAACGGTGAACATGCGCACCGTCAACGTCGCAGCGCTCATCTTGCTCGGGATAGGATTCCTACTAACCTTCCCGCCGTTTTGGTACCTTTTCGTGTAAACTCCGGGTTCGCCGCCGTATCCATCACTGAGCTTACCCGTCACGCCGCGATCATCTTCGCTCCCGTCGGTGACTTGGTCCCGATCGCGTTGCGTGCTGTGCGCAAGGGCGGTAAAGTGCCGTCCTGGTGCCGTGATCGACTCCAACCGGACTATCTGGCCCGCTCACCGAGCTTGCGGATTTGTCCGAGCCATTTCGCCCGCGTCGCATCGCTGGCGCCCGCGACCATGCCGAACAGGGTTTCGCGCACCGGGCTGATGCCGGCAAAGCGCAGAATGCTCCGCCGCATGCCCGCAATGCCGTGGCTGAGGAACCAAAGCCGGTAAAAAATGGAGGGCATGCCCATCGTCACCACCATACGGGCGGAGCGGCCGCGAAGCAGTGTCTTGGGGAAGCCGCCATTGTCCGGGTAGGCAAAGGCCGTTCCCGGCCGCATGACCTGTTCCAGAAAAGCCTTGAGCAAGGCCGGCATGGTTCCGAGCCAAAGCGGAAAGACAAACACGATGTGCTCCGCCCAGACGATCGCTTCGGCGGCATCCTTGAGGCTGTCGGGTATCGCGCCGTGTTCGAACTCCTGCATCGTACGCAGCATAGGAAAATCGAGCTCTGCCAGATCGATTTGCCGCACGACATGTCCCGCCCGTTCCGCGCCCTCGGCATAGGCTTGCGCCAGACCGCGGCAGAGCCGGTCCGGAGACGGGTCAGGATGGCCGACCACAACCAGGATGCGTCGCGACATGAGTTGCTCCCGAGGCGTCTCGTTTGAAACGCTAAGGCCGCTCGACCCGTGCCACCTGATAGGTGTGCATGGCTCCGTTGCGTTCGATCGACACGTATTCACCGGTCACGAAACGTTCGTCGCCGAGATGGAAGCCGATCTCGTCGTCGCGGTCGCCTTCGGCATAGTCAAAATACCATTGTCCGCCGGGCTTGCGCCGCAGACGGCCGACCAGGTCTTCTTCACCGGCACGAAACCGGCGCACGCGACATGCGGCCTTATGCTCCTTCCACTCGTCCGGATCGATCCGACCGTCACCATTCAACGGAGCGAGCACGTCATAGCCCTCCTCGCGGTCACCTTCCGGGTGGCCCTTTTCACGGGCAAGCAGCAGCCGGACATGGCGGAATTTCGAGGTGAGGTCGTTCAAGCTGGTCATGGCAAACTCCTTTTCATGGAGTTGATAACCTGGCGGTCGAGCCTGACCTTGATCCGCATCAAAGAAGCTGGAGAGTTTGACCGGGCTCAGGCGTTCGGCAGCAGGACCGTGGCCAAGTAACCGGTGATCGCTGCCAGCAGGGCTGCGCCCGCCAGCGGCAACCAGAACCTGATCGGACCGGCAAACACCGCCAGCGACAGCCGGCCGATCGCGTTTGCCGCCAACGCCGCTAGCACCGCCTGGCTCACGATCTCGACCGGGACCGAATGTTTGACCAGGCGCAACGCGCTGAGCACCGAGACGTCGACATCGAACGTGCCTGCAAGCGTCGCGCTCGCCAGCAAGCCGCGCCCGCCGAATTGAGCAGCCAATGCAGCGCTCGCGGTGGCGACAACTGCAAAGAGCAAGGCGAAAAGCAGCAACGGGCCCAATTCGAACGGATTGCGTGCCAGTGCACCACTCTTTTGATCCCCGCCGGCGCGGGCCAACAAGAATAGTCCGCAGGCGGCGAAGACAAGCGCTGCGGCAATCGCCGGGATGCCGACCGCAGCGAAGACGCTTGGCTCGACGATCAGTACGACAGCGCAAACGCGCAGCACCGAGACCATCGCCGCCAGCGAAGCAGCGCCGGCGAGCGGCCGTGGGTTGCTTGCGGATGTGGCGTTGCGGGCAATCGCCATGGTCACGGCGGTGGACGAGACGACGGCACCTGCAAGCGAGCTGACGAGCAGACCGCGCGTGGTTCCCAGGACGCGAATGGCGACATAGCCAGCGAACGATATCGACGCCATCAGCACCGTGAGGAACCAAACTTCCCACGGGTTGAAGCCACCCCACGGGTCCATCGTCCGGTTTGGCAGCAAGGGCAAGATAATCGCGGTCATCACCGCCAGAATCAGCGCCGAGCGGAGCTCGATCCAGGTCAATCGCTTCAAGAGACCGTGCAGGATCTCGCGACTGGCAAGGACCGCCGCCAGTGCCGCCCCTCCGGCAGCCGCGACCCGGAAATCGCCGGCGACGGAAAGGGCACCGAGCGAGAACACGCCAAGGCCCGCTATCACTGCCGTAACGCTGAAATCCTCGTCATGTGCCGCCTCGCGCGCCTTGTACCAGGCGAAGACTGCAGCAAAGGCGACGAATCCGCCGACCAGCACCGATACCGCGTCGAGCGCTCCGGCCAGAGCCGCGAGAATGCCGCCGAGAAGGCCGGATATGCCGAACGTTCGAATTCCGGCCGTGCGGCTGTGATCGGGTTCGTCCCGCTCGCGCCAGCCACGCTCCAGTCCGACGAGGAGGCCTATTGCCAGTGCCAGTCCGAGCCGTGCGATGAGCGAATCCATGGCGTGGCTGCTTTCAGGCTGCGGCCGTCGGCAGGTGATCGCGAACCCACCTGACGATCTGCCCCGCCGTCATGGCGCCGGATGTGCGCGCAACCTCATGTCCGCCATGGAAGAGGACCATGGTCGGGATGCCGCGAATGCCGAGCCTGGCTGCAACGGCCTGCTCATTGTCGGAATTGAGCTTGATCAGGCGAACATGCGGCTCCAGTTCGTTGGCTGCCGCTTCATAGGCCGGCGCCATCATCTTGCAGGGGCCGCACCACGGTGCCCAGATGTCGACGACAACGGGGAGGCTGCATCGTTGGACCTGGCGATCGAAGTTCTGTGCGTCGACGTCTTCCGGGTGACCCGAGAACAGCTTGGAGCCGCATTTTCCGCATTTCGCGTCCCCGGCATTGCGTGCCGGCGGCAGGCGATTGACCCCGCCGCATTTGCCGCAGACCACCAGTTTTTCCTGCGCCATGGCCATTCACCCATTCGTATCATCAATTATGCGCGTTCAGGACGCCCATCGCCAAGGGTGCGCAACGCGTTCAGAATGACCGCGACATCGATACCCTCCTGAAGCAATGCTCCCGCCACAGGCGTGATCTGCCCCATGGCCGCCACGGCCATCGCCACGGCTGAGAGTGCCAGCCCGGCGATGATGCTCTGCAAGGCGATCGTACGGGTGCGTTGCGCAATCCGAACCGCATCAGCGACCGGCTGCAGCCTGTCAGCCAGCACGATGACGTCCGCTGCCTCCGAAGAGGCCGTTGCACCGCGCGCGCCCATGGCGACACCCACCGTCGCGGCGGCGAGGGCAGGGGCATCGTTGATGCCGTCGCCAACCATCATCGTTGGTGCCAAGGCTTTCTCGGCTTCGACCGCCGTGACTTTCTCAGCGGGGACAGCGTCGGCCACGACCGCATCGAGGCTGAGCAAGGCCGAAATGCGCTTGGCCGCCAGGCCGTCATCGCCTGTAAGCATGACCATACGCGCAATACCGGCCGAGCGCAGGTTGCTGAGGGCATCGCGAGCATCCACGCGCAGCGCGTCCCCGAAAGTGAATATGCCGGCAAGTCGCCCGTCGAGCGCCACAAACACCCTGAGTACCGGATCGTTCTGGTATCGCCTTTCGCCGCTTTTCGCCCAGCCGGGCAGCGGTTTGTCGGCGAGCACCAGAGCCCGCGATCCCGCCGCGATCGACATGTTGTCGACCCGTCCATTCAGGCCCGCACCGCGATGCTCGCGGACATTGCACGGATGCGACAGCATCAGCTTTCTGCCGCGCGCCGCCCGGACGATCGAATCAGCGAGCACATGGTGGGAGGCTTGTTCCAACGATGCCAACAACTGCAGCAGATGGTCGGCATCACGGCCGGGCGCAGCTTCGATTTCGATGAGCTCGGCGCCGCCGATGGTCAAGGTCCCGGTCTTGTCGAAGATCGCGGTTCGGACTTGCGCAAGGGCCTCTAGAGCCACGCCGCCTTTCATCAAGATGCCGGCACGCGCGGCGCGCGATACGCCGCCGATGAAGGCCACGGGGGCAGCGAGGATGAGCGGGCAAGGTGTCGCGACCACCAGAACGGCGAGCGCTCTGATTGGATCGCCAGAGATGTACCAGGCGGTACCGGAGACCAGCAAAGTGGCTGGCAGCAGGAACAGGGCAAAGCGGTCGGCCATGCGGATGAACGGGGATTTCGCGGTCTGTGCTGCAGCGACCATGCGCACGATTGCCGCATATGTGCTCTGTTCTGCGAGTGCCGAAGCCCGCATGCTGAAGGCCTCACCGTTGTTGAGGGTGCCGCTGCGCAGCGTGTCGCCTGCGCTCCGCCGTTCGGGCAGTGGTTCGCCGGTTACCGCGGACTCGTCGAGAGAGGCCGAAGCATCAAGCAGGATGCCATCGACTGGGAGCAGTTCGCCGGCCCGTACCAAAAGCTCGTCGCCGACAGCAACGTCTTCGACGCAGATGGTTTCTGTTCCCAGCGTTGACGTCCGATGGGCGACACGCGGTGACCGGTCGGTCAATGCCTTGAGGTTTCGCTCCGCGCGTCCGCGGGCAAAATCCTCGAGTACCGTGCCGCCGGCATACATGATCGCGACCACCACTGCCGCCAGGGATTGACCGAGCAGCAGCGCGGCGGACATCGACACCAACGCAATGGCATCAACGCCGAAGCGGCCGATCCAGAAATCACGCAAAATAGAAATGGCGAGAGCCACCACCACGGGCAGGGTCGCAACCGTCCAGATCGTGTCGGCCACAAGGGATCCGAACCCGGCTCGCCAGACTCCGACCCCAAGGGCGAGACCCAGGATGGCAATGACCAGCAATGCGCGTCGCAGGGTGGACTCGTTCATGCGATGCTTTCCGATTTTGATCGATGCTTGCAATCGCTGAGGGGCAGCGTCGATCTCGCGCAACAGCTAATCGCGATAACCGCAAAACGCTTTGATTCAACGCAACGAACCGGCAAGATCGACTGGTGATTATCGCCGGGAATAGGAGGCACAGGGTTGACCATCCGAAATCTCGAACATGCATTCGCTCCGAAGTCGGTTGGCGTCTTCGGAGCATCGGGGTGCGACGGCTCTGTCGGGCGTGTCGTCTTCGACAACCTCGTGAACGGCGGCTTCGAGGGCGAGATCTGGCCGGTCAACCCGAAATATTCGCAAGTGGCTGGCCGACGCTGCTACGCGAAGGCGGCCGATCTGCCAACCATTCCCGACCTCGGCGTCATCGTGACGCCTCCGCAGACGGTTCCCGGCATCATACGGGACCTCAGCGAGAAGGGCACGCGGGCGGCGGTCGTCATCACCGCCGGCCTGACGCGCGAGAACGGATTGCGGCAGGCCATGCTCGATGCTTCGAAGGCCACTCTTTTGCGCATCATCGGACCCAACACGCTCGGCCTGATGATCCCGCCTGTGAAGCTTAATGCTGGATTCGCACATATGGCGGCCAGGCCCGGCAACATTGCGCTGCTGTCGCAATCCGGCGCCATCGCCACATCGGTGATCGACTGGGCGGCGGACAACAATGTCGGCTTCTCCCAGATCATCTCGCTGGGCGACATGGCAGATGTCGATGTGGGAGACTGCCTCGACATGCTGGCGGGTGATGCGCGCACGCGCGCCATCGTGATGTACCTCGAAACCATATCCAATCCACGCAAGTTCATGTCTGCGGCACGCGCGGCGGCGCGCATCAAGCCGGTTATCGCGATCAAGTCCGGCCGGCACGAGCAGGCGGCGAAAGCCACGGCGACCCACACCGGAGCGCTGTCGGGCGCCGACCGTGTCGTCGAAGCTGCGTTGCTGCGCGCCGGTATCCTGCGCGTCAAAGGTCTGACCGAACTGTTCGATGCTGTTGAGACGACAGCCCGTTTCGCTCCGTTGCAACGAGCCCGCGTCGGCATTGTCACCAATGGCGGCGGCGCCGGTGTGCTTGCCGTCGATCAACTCATCGACTGTAACGGCGAACTGGCAGAGCTCTCGCCGGAAACAATCGCCCGATTGGAGGCCGTCCTGCCTGCCACCTGGTCCCACGCCAATCCGGTCGACATCATTGGGGACGCTTCGCCGGAGCGCTATCGGGTCGCGATCGAGGCCGTCGCGGCCGATACCGGGACCGACGTTGTGCTGGTTATGAACTGCCCGACCGGGCTCGGCTCGCCGCTTGCTGCGGCAAGCGCCGTGGCGACACTCGCGCGGGACGGCAAGATAGGCAGCAAACCGGTCCTGACCTGCTGGCTTGGCGAACACACGGCGCGCGAAGGACGCCGTGTTCTTCAGGATGCCGGAATTGCCAGTTTCGAGACGCCTGCGGACGCCGCAACAGCCGTCTCCTATCTCAGCGACTGGTCGCGAGCCCAGCGGGCGCTGATGCGAGTGCCGCCGAGCCGCGGCGAGCACACGATGAGCGATCGAGAAGCCGTGCTTGCCATTTTCAGGCAGGTCGCCAAAGAGGGTCGGCGAATGCTGACCGAACCGGAAGCCAAGGCGGCGATCTCCGCCTATGGCGTTCCCGTGCCCGAGACCATTGTCGCCAAAACCGCCAGCGAAGCGGAAAAAGCCGCCGGCCACCTTTTGAAGAGGGCGGAAGAGGTCGTCGTCAAGCTGCTGTCGAAGGCGATTTCGCACAAGTCCGACATCGGTGGCGTGGTGCTCAACCTCGCGACCGCCGCAGCGGCCGGAAAGGCCGCCAGGTTAATCGAGGCGCGCGTACGCAAGCAAGCTCCGCAAGCCATTATCGAAGGCTATACGGTCCAACCCATGGTGGTCCGGAAACAAGCGCAGGAACTCATACTGGGTATGAGTTGCGATCCCATTTTCGGCCCCGTCGTCCTCTTCGGTGCCGGCGGCGTCGCGGTCGAGGTGATGGACGACATAGCGTTCGCACTGCCACCGCTCGACGATGTGCTTGCCGGCGACCTGATCGAGCAGACGCGGACTGGCCGCTTGCTTGCCGGGTTCCGCGACCACAAGCCGGCTAATCGTGGGGCAATCGTTGCGGCGCTCAATGGGCTGTCGCAGATGATCGTAGACTTTCCATGCCTCGTCTCCCTGGACATCAATCCATTGTTGGCCGACGCTGATGGCGTGATCGCACTCGATGCCCGCATCGAGATCGAGCGGGGACGCGTCGAAGAACCGGGACCGAACCCGGCGCTCGCCATCAGGCCTTACCCGTCGGGCTGGAATAGGGATGTTTCGGTGGGCGGCGCGCACTATCACATTCGGCCGATCAAGCCGGCCGACATCGCGCTCTATCCGCAATTCCTCGCCAGGATTTCTCCGGATGATTTGCGACTGCGTTTTCTGTCGTCGCGCAAGAGCTTCTCGGACCAGATGCTGAAACGGCTCACACAGCTCGATTATGACCGCGACATGGCTTTCGTCGCGCTGGAAGCGAGCACCGGCGCGCTGGCAGGGGTCAGCCGGCTGTCCTGCGATCCGGATCACTCTGTCGCCGAATACGCGTTGCTCGTACGCACGGACCTGCAGGGTCATGGTCTCGGCTGGGAGCTGCTCAGGCAGATCGTCGACTATGCAAAGGCCGATGGGATCGGTCGGATCGAAGGTATTATGCTCAACGAGAACACCAAGATGTTGGCAATGTGCCGCGAGTTCGGCTTTTCGGTAGGGCATCATCCGAGCGAGCCTGGCCTAGCTGAGGCAACGCTCGAACTCCGTTGAGGCCGATCACCCTGCGGCAACCAGTCAGAAGGCCGTGTGTAGTGACGATCCTTCCTTTTGGGACGTGTCTCCTTCGGAGAACCTTCTCAACTCGGCGGCGATGTCGGCGAGCTTTCGATCGGCGTCGACCTTGCGCCAGGCGGACGGGGTGGCCTTTCGTTGCAATTGCCGCGAAAGGATATCGATGGTGGCATCGGAAGGACCACCCCGGCGCTCGCTTACCCGTCGCCAAAGAACAAGCGGATCCGCCTCCAGCCAGAATCCGGCGAAAGCAACGTCTCTATCATTTGCCGCCTTTTCGATGCGGTCGCGATCGGCCGGCCTGTCAAAGACGGCATCGGCGATCACCGAGCCGCCTTCGGAAAGGATCAGGCCGGCGCGCCATGCCATTTCGCGGTAGACGCGGTCGGACACCTCAGGTCGATAAGCCCTGTCCGGCAGCTTCGTCTCGGCCGGTACCCCATGCATGGCTTTGCGGATGCGGTCACTCTCGACAATGCGCGCGCCGGGCGGCGCGCCGACATGTGCGGCGAGTGCCTCGGCAACGACCGTCTTGCCAGAACCACTCAAGCCGCCGATGGCGTTCAGCCGCGGAGGCTTTTCCTGGAGAAGTGTTCGGGCAAGTTCGAAATAGGATTTGGCCTCGGCAATCAGGCCGCCGGAATCGTCACCGCCTTCCTCGATCTGGGTTGCGGTGACATGCGCGCGCACCGCGGCCCGCACTGCCATGAAAAACGGCAGGAGGATGAAACCGTCCTCGTCGTCTGCTTCGTCGAGGTAGCGGTTCATCACCAGGTTGGCGAGTTCCGGAAAGCCGCGATGCCAGAGGTCCATCAGCAGGAAGGCCAGGTCGTAAAGCACATCGATGCTGGCGATCTGGTCATTGAATTCGATGCAATCGAAGAGGCGGGGCTCTCCGTCGAAGAGACAGATGTTGCGCAGATGCAGATCGCCGTGGCATCGCCGGATCTTGCCTGCCGCCTCCCGCCGGTCGAGCAGTTCACAATGACGGGCGAGGGCGGTGCGAAAAATCCCGGTGAATGCCTTGATCTCGGCTTGCTCGAAAACATGGCTGGTGGCAAAGCCGGCTTCGTTGATGGCGAGCACGCCTGCCAGGTTCGAGGATCCGCTGCCCTTGTGGACCTCCGGCGCGCCGCGATGATAGCGCACGATCATGCGCGCGACCGCCGTCATCAACGCAGGCGTCAGTTCGCCGCCGACTGCCATTCGATCGAGCAGCTTCGACTGATCGAAGCGGACCATCTCGATTGCCGCATCGACCAGTTCGCCGCTTCCGTCGAAGGCGAGCTTGCCGCCGGCCTCTCGCGTTATGCGCCGCACACCCAGATAGAGGCCGGGCGCGGTCTTGGAGTTGAGCTCGACCTCTTTCTCGCAAGCGGCGAGCCGCAGGGCCGGGGTCGAGAAGTCGACATAGGGCAGCTTGACCGCTCGTTTGATCTTGTAGGCGCGCCCGCCAACCAGGAAGATACGCGAGATATGGGTTTCGATCGCCTCGACCGGTCCGCTTTCGCCATACGTGGCAGAGCTATGCAGAAATGCGACGGTGGCCTGCTGGTCTTCTACGATCATTGCCTGCCTCCTGTTCGCCTGCGCCTGCGAAATGACCAAAGCCCTCCCGAGGAAGTTGTCCCTCGAGTTATCGCTGCAGGGTCTGGACGTAACCGGCCAGTTCATGGATCCGTTCCCTGGTGACGATTTCTCCAGCGTTCCGGCCGTATTTCCGGGCGTCCCCGGGAAGGAACTGTCGACCCCAGACCGGCATGTCGCGATCGTCATGCTCCGGCACCATGGTGCGGCCGTCGATCACCGCGAAAACGCGCCAGTAGGGGAACTCGCCGCCGTTCTGCTTGGACAGGTGCGTCAGGTCCGCCGGGCGCTTCAACAGTTCATCGGCAAGGGGTCCGTCGCCCTTACCTTCGGGACCATGGCAAACGGCACAGGAGTTCATGTATTCCAACTTGCCGTTGCCGACTTCCTGGGCGCCGGCCGCGTTGAAGGCCAAACCTGCAAAAGCTACTGCGATCAGGATTTTCACTTACGAATCCACCAATTGCTTGCTTGGGTGAAAGCTACAGGCCGGGTTAGCGAGCACATTGATGCGCATCAAATGCCGCCACGCTCACGGTGTTTGATTCAGCGCAATGAACGCGCCGGCTGCACTCGTTAATGACTGAAACCACGACTGATCCTTCCCTTAGAATGAGGAGTTGCCGCCGTGACTTTCAGGACACTGCTTACGATTACCGGACCGAACCAGGGCGAGGGCGATCTGAAGCTCGCCGCCTCGCTGTGCGAACAGATAGATGCCCATCTCTCCGTGCTGGTTCTCGAGCTTGCCGCGCCGCCCTCAGGCGGTGAGTATGCTGTTGTCCTCTCACCAACCTGGCTGGAGGAGCGTCAGGCCGACCTGAAAAGGCTCAAGAAACGAATTTCGGAGGTCGCGGCATTTGTTTCCCAAACTGCCGTATCGGTTGATCTGAGCGACGACTATCCCGATACCGCCTGGGCGGACGAGATCATCGGAAGGCGTGCCCGCTACGCCGATCTGGCCATTCTGGGGCCAGACCTGCTCGCAAGCCATATACTGAAGGATAAGGTCATCGAGGGCGTCTTGTTTTCGTCCGGCAGGCCCCTTCTGCTCGTCCCCGAGGGCTCGCGGCCGACACTGAAGCCGAAACGCGTGCTCGTCGCTTGGGACGCTCGTCTGGAATCTTCGCGTGCCGTGCGCGAGTCACTGGACCTGCTGATAGGCGCTGAAGAGGTGCACATTGCCATCATCGATCCGGTTGAAGATGAATACCACCATGGCGCGGAACCGGGCGCAGATGCTGCGGCCTTTCTCGCACGGCACGGCGTGAAGGTTACGGTCGACCGGCTGCCGAGCTCGAACCATTCAGTCGCCGACGTTCTTCGCCGGCACGCTGTCGACACCGCCGCCGACCTGATGGTTATGGGCGCCTACGGTCATTCGCGGCTGCGCGAGCGCATCTTCGGTGGCGTCACCAAGTCGATGCTTGAGAATCCATCGCTGCCGATCATGATGGCCCGGTAGCCATTCCAAGAAGCAGTCGGGCCGGCGCAATACTGCCGGCCCATGCTTTTGGAGCAACTTGCTGGGCCGAGAGCTGGCGGAACAGTCTACTCGCTTGCTTCCCGGCCCGACACCTGTTCGATGAGAATCCGGAAGAATACGTGGGATATGCTGTCCGACACCGGGGGGGTGACCGGCTTGAGTGCGCCAGGCTCCCACCAGTCAGAGTGCTTGCTCAACACCGACCACGCATGGTCGCGTTGAGCCTTGTAGCCGATCCGGTCAGGCAGCTCTTCATAGCGGCCATCGACCACCACGCTTCTCCATCCCCGCCCTTGGCCGCGTTCGTCGATCTGGACGCACACCCGCGGATTGGAACGCATCCAGTCGATTTTCTTGCCCGGCATGGAAAACGCATAAAGATGATTGTCTGCGTGGGCATAGTAGAATGGCACGACGTAGGGCTGGTCGTCGTTGGAACATGCCAGCCGGCCTACGCGATTGCTCGCCAGCACTTTGCTGCATTCCAAGACCGAAAGTGTGCGGATCAGCATCGGTGGGATCTCCTGTTTTCTTTTCTCGGCTATCCTGTCGGTCGTCGTTTCATATCGCTCAATTCGGCTCGGCGTATTTTGGAAAGCATCTGGAGGCTTCTTACATGGGTCGAGTTTCCTTTGACCTACATAGGTGCGGCGCCAGCGCGCGCGATCTCAATTCGATAAAAGTCGGTGGAAAGATCCAGCCTGAAGGACAGAGCGTGTCACGCCTCCGAAAGCCCATTCCCGAGCCCGGCTATGACCATAACCGCCCAGAACAATGAGATCAGCTGCAATCTGCTGCCCAATCTGAAGAAGAATTTCTGCCGGCGCTGACCGGCGGCTATCCATCACTTCGGATCGTGCCTTCACTCCATGACTTGCCAGAAAACGCTGCGCGTCCTCCACGCCGGCACGGCACGTCACCTCACCACCATCTTCAACGGTGGCGATCACCACGTCTCTAGCGTCGACCAGGAATGGCAGAGCGTCAACGACGGCGCGCCTGGCCTCGCGTGTGTCATTCCACGCAATCAGAACGCTCTCGGGCCTGTCTGGCGCAAGTGTATCCGACGCAACAAGAACGGGGCGGCCCGCGGACAGAATCAGGCTGCCCGCATCCACGGTCCGGTGATGGTCGATCATGAAATCCTGCATCGGAGGCCCGACAACAATCAGATCGGAGGCGCGAGCGTTGAGCGCAAGCTGCTGGGTCGGATTGCCGACTACGCCCCGCCATGAGGCCCGGTCACTGCCGTTGACGGTACAGAGGAATTCCTCTTTCAGGCAATTTAAATGACCTTCTATTTCATCGACCTGACACCATATCGCCTGCGCGGTAGACCCGTCCTCCATGCCCCTTGGCATGACGAAATGCCCTTCAGCCGCGCAGAAGGCGATAAGATCGGCGTCATGCGTTTGTGCAAGCTCCCATGCGAACGCAACGCGCGGCGCAGCGATGGCGTCAATGTCCAGCTGAACCATAATCGTCCTGAAAGCCATCACCCAAGCTCCTTCGCACTTGGCGCAAGAGGGCACGAAAACGGGCCAAGGACCTTGATGCGCATCAAAAACGGATGAACTCAAATAGTGCTGGTCGCTTCACTTGCGTCGTTGATCTCGATCAACGACCAGTCGATGACGGCGGCTAGTGTTGTTTGGCAAACATTTAGGTTCACGGTCGCGGCCCCACAGGGAGTAATCGCCATGAAAACCAATGCCGGGTCCTCGCACTTCGCCTTACAGCCCTTGCCGACAGCGACGAATGGCCAGAAGTTGCTCATCGCAGCAGCTGGCCTTCAGGCCCACGCTCTCAAGGCAATGACGCGGTATCAGGTCGAGACGCTATCTTTCCTGAAGCACCGCTGCGAGCAGAACGTCAAAATGGTCGATGATCTCGTCGCGGGTAGCGAATTCAACGACGCTTTCGATGTGCTCAGCAACTTCCTTCAGAACGCGACCTCGGAATATGCAATGGAAGCCGGCAAGGTAGCCTCGATCAGCTCCAGACTTGCTTCGGAAATCGCAAGGCATATTCGCAGGCAAGCTGAGGCGACGATCGAGGACATGGCAGCAAGCACGGTGGCCTGACGAACTTTGATCGAATCAAAGCCAAAGACACCCGAGGGCAAAGGCATTCCGATGAGTTTGAAGTGGGTGACTTGTCTTTCGGTGTATTCTGCCCACGCGGCAATTGTCGCTGGAGTGCTTGGGCTAACTACCGTGTTGGTGAGCGCCGATCCTATCGCGCACGGAAGGGCACTGGTTGAGGTCAATTGCGCGCGATGCCATGCGGTTGGACAAACAGACGTGAGCAGCCATCCCGACGCACCTGAACTTCGCAAACTTTCGCAGCGTTATCCGCTCACTGATCTCGAGGAGGCACTGGCCGAAGGCATTTCAACCGGTCATCCGGATATGCCTGAGTGGGTTGCCACCCCCGACCAGATAGAGGCAATCATCGCTTATATCGGAAGCTTGCAAAGACCCACGCCCAACAAGCGCTCGTGGAATTGATCTGGCGCAACCAGAACAGTGGTGCGGTTTTCTAGCTAGAGTTATTGGATTTTGTGGGATCCAAGCAATGTCTCGCCGGTTCAATGCCGCCACTACTCGCAGATATACCTTGCGCCGCATGGCCAGAGATGATTTCGCGCGGTGGATGGCGCGATCAATTTCCCGGTATGCGCCGCCCGCTAACAGCAGCACGCAAACAATGAATGCCACTGTGAAGGATTCCGAAGGGAAGACCGCCATCGTGACCGGAGCCGGGTGAGGTATCGGCGCTGCGATCGCAATTGAGCTGGCTGCACGCGGGGCACAAGTCACGCCGCGATCTGGAACGGCATCCGCAGTGCGCGAGGTGACGCAGATCGTCTCGGCGGCCGGCAACGCGCGCCTGTCAGGTGAACGTAACAGAAGCGCTCGGACGAACAGATGGTTGCGTTCGCGGTTGAGACGATCGGCGGGGCTGCACCTCGCCGTCAACAACGTCGGCATCGGCGGGCCTGGTGAGGCAACGGCCAATTATCCTCTCAGTGACTGGCAAAGGATCATGGACGTCAACCTCAACGGCGTCTTCCATGGGCTGAAGTATGAGATCGCCGCCATGCTGAAATCGGGGAGGCGCGATCGTCAACATGTCATCCATTCTCGGTTCGGTCGGTTGGTAAAATACCTGCGCCTATGTGGCGACCAAACATGCGCTCGTTGGGCTTACCAAGGTAGGGGCCATGGAGTATGCCGTGCAGAATGTTCGCGTTAATGCGGTTGGGCCGGCGTTCATTGATACGCCTCTGCTGACGAAGAATTGGATGCGGAAACGATTGGACATTTAGCAGCATTGCATCCAATCGGCCGCCTGGGAAGTCCAAGGGAAGTGTCGGCACTGACGTGCTTCCTCCTCTCCGGGAACGCAAGCTTCATCACTGGCAACTACCATCTCGTGGATGGTGGCTACACGGCCAGATGAGTAGGTGCCGACGGGCACGTTGCTGTTGGCTCTCGCCCACTTGGAAAATGATTCAGATCAAGGCGGGCCTGCCGCTTCCTCGCATCATAGGGAATGATGTGGAAGCCAATCTCAAGCGCTCCGTTCGGTCGTGAACTCGAACTCGCCGTCCTCGACGACGACGGCGAACATGCGCTTGTATTTCCCTGCGTAAAGGGCCGAGAGGGCTGGCAGAACGCCACGACCGGCGCACGCGTTGACATCCGCCCGACTCACTGGCGCGACTGGGTGCCTGATAGGGTCCCGGCAGATAACGGCGTGTCTCTCCGTGACTCGCCTTAACGTTTGGATTCCACGATCAAAGCCATGCGCACGAGATGCGACAGGCTACTCGCGGCCATCTTGCTCATGACATTGGCGCGATGGATCTCGACCGTGCGCGGGCTGATGCCTAGATCGTAGGCGATCGTCTTGTTCGGCAGGCCCGACACAAGCCCGTCCAGCACCTGCCGCTCCCGCTCTGACAGCGTCGACAGACGGCCATAGATTTCCGAGGATTGAGGGTGATCTGCATGGACCTGGTGGCGGTTGCCTAACGCCGAGCGGATCGCATCGATAAGAATATCGTCGTCGAAAGGTTTTTCGATGAAATCGGCGGCACCTTCCTTCATCGCCTGAACAGCGAGCGCCACATCGGCATGACCCGTCATGACAATGACCGGAAGCGTATGCCCGCGGGTCCGAAGCTGTCGCAGGAACTCGATGCCGTCAATGCCGGGCATGCGCACATCGGTCACAATGCAGCCGTCAAGACTGCTGGTGGCCGCGGCCAGAAAAGCTGTCGCCGATTCATGCAGGCGCACGGCGAAGTCCGCCGTCGCCAGCAGAAAACCAAGCGACTTGCGAACATCGACGTCGTCGTCGACCACATGCACAAGATCGTTACCGGCCATTGGCGACTTCTTCCTTCTGCACGATGCGCAGGGTGAATCGGAAAGCGGTTCCTCCAGCGGGCATTGCTTCGGCCCAGATGTGACCACCGTGCGATTCGACGATAGTGCGGCAAATGGAGAGGCCAACGCCCATGCCCTGCTTTTTGGTGGTGACAAATGGCTGGAAAAGCTGGGCAGAGACTTCCGGCGCTAGTCCAGTGCCTGTGTCTATCACACTCACCTCAGCCATTCCGTCATCGCGGGCGACGGTCGTGACGTGCAGCTCACGGCGTGGTGCTCCTTGCATGGCTTCCACCGCGTTCCGCATCAAATTGAGCAGAACCTGCTGAATCTGGATGCGGTCGGTCAAGACCAGTTCGGCGGCCGGATCAAGCTTGTAGCTGACGCGCACATCTATTTCTCTTGCCCCGACCAAGGCTAGGGAGGAGGCTTCTTCAATTACTGCAGGCAGGCGTTCTACCTGACGCTCACTCTCACCTCTGGCGACGAAGTCCCGAAGATGGCGAATGACATCTCCGGCCCTCAAGGCTTGGTCGGCTGCCCTTTCAACCGCTTCCCTCAGCATCGGTGCATTATCATCAGTGCTTTTTTCGAGAAGCCGTCGGCTGCCTTTGAGGTAATTCGTAATGGCCGTGAGCGGCTGGTTGATCTCATGTGCCAACGTCGAGGCCATTTCGCCGAGCGCGGTAAACCGCGCCATATGGAGAAGCTCCTGCTGCTGCTCCTGTATTCTGGCTTCTGCCTTATGGCGTTCGGTCAGGTTGCGGCAGAAGCCGGTAAAGAAGCGGCCGGTCCCGGGATGCATCTCACCGACCGAAAGTTCCATGGGAAAGGTCGAGCCATCCTTGCGCATTCCCGTGACCGTGCGGCCGAGCCCGATGATCCGGCGCTCTCCGGTAGTCAGGTAGCGGTGCAGATAGGCGTCATGCTCTTCGCGATAGGGCGACGGCATCAGCAGACTGACATTTTGACCGAGGACTTCGCTGGACTGGTAACCGAACAGTGTTTCGGCAGCCGTACTGAAGGACTGAATACGGCCTTGTTCGTCGATGACGACCATTGCGTCGGGCACCGTCGCCAGGATCGAGCGCAAATGATCTTCGCGCAATCGAAGGGCGGCGTTTGCATAGGAGAGCTCGCTGACGTCCGTGCCTTCGACAAAAATAGCCGTGATGCGACCATCGTCGGCCTTGATGGGCTGATAGACGAAATCGAGGATATGCGCTTCGGTCGGCTCGTCATCCTTGTTGCGAAGAGCGACTTTCACCCCCCGGCCAATATAGGGTTCACCAGTTGCGTATACCTGGTCCAGCAGTTCATAGAAGCCTTGGCCTTCAAGCTCGGGCAGGGCCTCGCGTACCGACTTTCCAATAACCTGCCGTTCACCGATCAGGCGCTGATAGGCGGCATTGGTCAATTCGAAGACATGACCCGGCTCACGCATCAACGTCATGAACCCCGGGGCCCGCTCGAACATCAGGGAGAGCCGGTCGTGATCGGCCGTGGCCGGCCCTTCACCGCGAGCGCCGGTTGATAAGTCACGTGTTTGTTTGTCGTCCAAATGAAGTCCTTTGATCGGGCAACCCGCAACGCAGTCTAGTTATCATTCATCGCTTTGCTGCACATCTCTACCAGCAATGCAAACCGATCAAAACAGCGAGCCGCGGCCGAGTGGGTAGGTAGTGTTTTTGACTCGCATCAAGGCGTCGAGTGCCGGCGGATGCACTTCATTATCGCATTCAAGCGCTCCAGCGAAAGGCGACTGCGATGTCCTACAAGTCAATTATTCTAAACCTTGCCGTAGATGCATCTCCTACATCCATGGTGAAGTTGGGGATCGAGCTTGCGGAACGCTTCGGGGCTCACCTTATCGGCCTGGCGGCTGCAGACGTCCCGCCGCTCATCGCGACCGGCGACGGCATGGTCTATGAAGGCGAGATCATGCAGATCCAGCGCACGGAAATCGAAAAGCGGCTTGCCGAACTGCGTGCCGAATTCGAGAGGCTGGTTCCTGCTTCGATCGGCAGCGAGTGGGGGCAGGAAGTCTGCAACCCGACCCGCTTCCTTAGCGTCTCCGCCCGCGCGGCCGACCTCATCGTTACCAGCGGCGAGGAGGGAGAAAATGTCTATCGCGCCGTGGATGTCGGCAGCCTTGCTCTCGGCACAGGCCGGCCAGTCCTCGTCACCGCAACCAATGTCGAACATGTTTTGGCAAAGACCGTGCTGGTCGCCTGGAAAGACACCAGGGAGGCGCGACGGGCGATAGCGGATGCATTGCCTTTCCTGGCCTGGGCCAACGAGGTCATCGTCGCCACCATCGATACCGACCGCAGCGAAAGCGCCCGATACAGCCTCGCCGATGTTGCGGCTTATCTAGAAAACCATGGCATCATGCCACAAACCGAACTGCTCACTGGCGAGGCGGATGGCGACCATCTGCTGGCGTTTGCGCGCTCGATCCACGCTGATCTGATCGTCTCCGGTGCTTACGGCCATAGCCGCCTCCGGGAATGGGCCTTCGGCGGCGTCACCCGCACGCTGATCGAAGACAACGGCATCAATCGCTTCCTGTCGTATTGAAGGTCTGTCGAACCCACTCACCGCCCTAATCGACGGGCCGGAATCTGCCCCATCCGGCACCCGTTTTCGTCGAAGATGGCGCTGCTTTCGCGCTCTGAAGTCGGTAACCGACAACGCAACCGTTTGCAAGATCCACTGCTCGAGTCGGCAACGGAGCATCCTGTTGACCGAGATCAATGTCGTCTGCCGCCAATGTGGCAATGATTGCCAAAATGCAGGAGTGAACGACATGACGTTTCTCGACTACCTGATTTCGATTGACGCCAGGGCGGCCTTGATGGGCCGCATGATGCGGAGGCTCGGCGTCGACAGACAATTGAAGGTCGTGGCGGACCATGCAGCCGTCACCAATCGGGCGGTGGACCGCTGCCGCTCCTGCGGCCATCAGGACGAATGCTCGACCTGGCTCGACGAACACCAGCAAGCCGATGATCCGCCGGATTACTGCCGCAACCGCGACTTGATCGCACGGCTTCAACACGCAGCCGGCCAACGCTAGAAAGGTCACCACAAATGCGTCTGACGAGTGAACGCAAACGGAACTTATGCCGATAGATTTGCATCCCATGGGACCAGGCAGTTTGGACAATCTATTTCTTCTAGAAGCATTTCTGCTCTTTATTGCGCCCGGGCCAACCAATGCTCTTTTGATGGCGGGTGCGGCCAAGCGAGAGAAGGCGATCGCACTCTTGGTCGCACAGGCCTGCGGATACGGGATCGCAGCCGCCTGCTGGTTTTCGCTGCGACCCTTGCTGCCGTCCGGCGCCATCCAGGTACTCAAGCTGGTCGCAGCCCTATGGCTTGTAATTCTTGGCCTGCGTCTGATAGGCCGCGACCAGATCGACGCATCCGAAGACGGGGATGGCCTTTCTGTTATAGTAACTACTGCCCTCAATCCGAAAGCCTTTATCTATTGTCTGGCAATCGTGCCGGTGGACGCGAGGCCGTACGAACTGGGCTTCTTCTGGATTGTACTCTTGGTGACCACAGCTGCCACCGGGTCGATGTGGCTTTTGCTCGGTAGGCGTCTGAACGGAGCCAGAGAGATGGCAGACAGGGTCGCGGGCGCGGTGCTTATCTCATTCGCCTTGTTGCTGCTTCGACCATTAATAGCGGTAGCTGCGACTTAGGGTTCAATGCGGACATTCTTCCAATTCGAATGTTGGGGTCACGCAATGCGGAGTCCGCAAATTCTTGTAGTGCTGAACTAAGAGACAAGCACCACCGACAGCGGCTCCGCGCAGAAAAGGTTATCCTTTACGGCTTTGACGCCGGCGACGTTTTCGGCGGCGACGATGGCTGCCTGGCGTTCGCGTTCGTCGAAGATCGCGCCGCTCAGTTCGACCACGCCATTGCCCACCGTGACGCAGATCATTTCCTTGCCGGCCCATTTCTGCGTCGCAAGCTCGGCAATAATTTTCTGACGGATCTGATCGTCGTCGACGAACGCCGGGCCCGCATCCGGCAGGACGTTGAGCAATGCACGCAGAAGGTCGGTGCGGGTGATGATCCCGACGACTTTTCCCCCATCGACAACCGGAATGCGTTTGACGTGGCGGCGTGTCATGAGCTCGACGATCTCGGCGATCGATGCCCCGGGGGATGCTGTGACGAGATCTTCTGTCATGACCTCCTCGATCCGTCGTCCGTTGGCTTGAACATATTCATCAGCGGCTCGCCCGGGGCTCACAAGAAACTCCAGCCAACGCGAGCGCTTACGCTTCGTGCCGAGTTCTCCCCGGCGCAAGAAATCACCCTCGCTGACAATGCCCACTAGCGTACCGTCCCTGCGAATGACGGGCAGGCCGCTGATCTTCTTGGAGAGCATCAGCCCGGCCGCTTCGGTGATCGACGCGGACGGCTCTATTCCGACGACCGGTGTCGTCATTATGGCTTCGGCTTGCATACCTGCCTCCTCAAATATCTTCCCTTGATTATCGAGGTCCCTGCGTCGCGTGCCTTGATCTGAGTCACTTTCTGGGTGCAGCAACGTCGGCGGGCCAAACATCCGGTCTGTCTTATATTCGAGCCAGACACATGCAGTGGCGAAGTTTGCGGTACCAGCGCCGTTATCCGCACCTTGGCTCCCGATCAGTTGTCTAGCTTGTCATCCCGATCGATAAGGATCCGCTCGGCGGCTCCGTCGAGATCCTCGTATTGACCGCTCCTTAAGGCCCACAGGAAGCCGGACAGACCCAGCGCGCCGAGAAAAAGAGCTACGGGCATGAGATAGATAAGCGTCGTCATGACGATCGTGCCAATGCGCCGATACTGGGACGTTTGCCCCGCGTACGAACCGTCTGCGTTGGGCTCGCGGCAAAGCCTTGCAGCCTCAGCGCATTGCCAATGACAAGCAGTGACGAAGCCGACATCGCGATTGCCGCGATCAGCGGAGTGACGTGCCCCAGGATGGCGATAGGCACGGCAACAGCGTTGTAGACAATTGCTATGGCGATGTTTTGCCGGATCAATTGTCCGGCCTTTCGCGAGACGTCGAGGGCAAGGGGTACTGCCGAAAGGCTTTCGCGCAGGAACACGAAATCCGCGGCATTGCGGCCGACATCGGCCGCCGTGGCTGGAGCGATCGAGACGTGTGCCGCGCCCAGCGCAGGGGTGTCGTTGAGGCCGTCGCCGACCATCAGCACCTTGTGGCCGTCCCTCGACAGCGTTTCGATATACTCGACCTTGCCCGAAGGAAGCAGCGCCGGAACAAAGTGATGGATGCCCAACGTCGCCGCGACCTCGCCACAGGCAGCTGCGGTATCGCCCGACAGCATTTCCACGGAAATCCGGGCGTTGTTCAATTGCTCGATGGCCGCTCTGGCGTCTGCACGCAGCGCGTCCTCGAAGACAAAGGACGCGACAATGATCCCATCTTTGGTCAGAACCGTTCCGCCGTATCTGCTTTCGCCGCCGGTTCGGGCCTTCCACCCGGCCCAGCCGCGCCGGCCAAGCCGCCAGGTGCTTCCCATGGCGGTGGCTTCGATTCCGAAACCAGGGTGCTCGCTGACGGACTCGAGCTTCGGCTCACTGGCAAAGCCCGCACAGTCGGCTATGGCCCTTGAGAACGGGTGGCGGGAATGCGCCGCCATGTCGACAGCGATTGCCAGCATGGCCGGATCGATGGACGACGCGTTGACGAGCCGGGGCTGTCCGAGCGTAAGCGTTCCTGTCTTGTCGAACACCGCTGTGTCGATCGCGGCCAGGCGCTCCATGGCCGAACCATCCTTGACCATGACGCCGCTTTCGAACAGACGCCGCGCAGCGACCACCTGCACGATCGGCACGGCGAGACCGAGCGCACACGGGCAGGTGATAATGAGAACGGCGATGGCGATCGTTACTGCCTGGTGCCAATCGCCGTTCGCCGCCATCCAGCCAAGGAACGTCACCAAGGCGGTCAGATGGACCACTGGAGCATAGAGCGCTGAAACGCGGTCGGCGATCCTGCGATAATGCGCGCGACCGCCCTCTGCGGCTTCCATCAGCCGGACCATCTCGGCCAGGAAGGAATCCTTTGCGGCGGCTGTCGCCTCCATGGTCAGCGGGCCTGTGAGATTGAGGGTGCCGGCCTGCACGGTTTCCCCTGACGCCACGGTTCTGGGCGTGCTCTCACCGGAGACCAGTGAACAGTCGAGATCCGAAGAGCCTCGAATGATCTTGCCGTCGACGGGTATCCTTTCGCCGGCAGTGATCAGCAGCTGCAAGCCGGGTTCGATCTCCTCAACCGGCAGGTAGTCGCGCGAACCATCCTCGCGCAGCACCGTGGCGCCCCGCGCCGCCAGCCGTGAAAGGCCGTTCACGGCGGTCCGGGCACGCTCTCGCATCACGTGATCCAGCGTGCGGCCGATCAACAGGAAGAACAGCAGCGACACCGACGCGTCGAAATAGGCGTGGTCGCCATGATTGATGGTCTCGTAGAGGCTCATCGCGTAGGCGAGCGAAACTCCAACCGCAATCGGCACGTCCATGTTCATGCGACCGTGACGCAACGCGTTCCATGCCGAGCGGAAATAGATGCCGCCGGCGAAGGCGAGCGCCGGGATAGCGATCAGCGCCGAGACCCAATGGAACAGGTCACGCGTAGCCCCTTCAGCGCCTGACCAGACCGAGACGGAAAGCAGCATGATGTTGCCCGCAGCAAAGCCAGCGACGGCGACGGCCCGGATCAGCTCCGAAAGTGTTTTGTCCTTCTCGCCAACCTGTGGGTCGAACAGATGTGCCGGGTAGCCCAGCCGTCCAAGTGCGGCGGCGAATGGCGGCACCTCATCCCCACGCCACCGGATCGATACCCGTTTCGTCGACAGGTTGACCCGAACACTCTCGACGCGATCGAGCTTTGCGAGAGCCGTCTCGATCGCCTGGATGCAGGCCGCGCAGTGAACCGTCGGCACCGATAGATCGGTCTGGCAAAGGTCACCGCCAAGCGAGCGGCTTGCCAACCTGATCTCCTGGCTCGATGGCAAGCTGGATGTCGGTCCGCCCAGATCCAGCGCCATTTCAGCGCCCGGCGCACAGCAGCTCATCGCAGTGCTCCCTGAGAAATCATGATTCGGCGAACGTCGCGATAAGGCTCTGCCAGACCGGCATCGGTGTCGACTTCGACGATCCAGACGCCGTCCCTTAGCGTGTGCTGAGCAGCAAATTCCTGGCCCGAGGCAGCGGCGAGAGTGACAGCTTTGTCCGCGCCCTCGTAGGCAGGATGACGAAACAGCACCTTGACACTACGCAAGGGAACCGGCTTGCCGGCGGCATCGCTGAGACTGTAGCGGACTTCACCCCAAGAGATCGTCAATTTGCCAGTCCAGCCGAGCGCCGCCTGTGCGCGGCCTTCTTCGGCCTTTCGGTTGAATTGCTGGCTGGCCACATAGGTGTTTTCGACGACAAGACCGGTCCAGCTTGTGCTGGCGAATGTCGCCATTGTCAGATTGACTGCGATGACCACACCAAAAAAGGCGAGAATGGTGGTCAGCATGTGCCTGCCGGTGAATTCGCGGGTTTTTTGCGTATTGGCGCTCATCTGGCGATCTCCGGGGCATTGAAGGTGGCGGTGTATTCGTCCGTTTCGAAACTCGCCTTGTCCTCGACGCGGAATTTGAAGGTTTGTGTTGCGCTTCCGACCTGGTCCGCCGGCTGGCGCACGAAAACCTTCAGCATCTTCAGGCGGTCGGGTTCGACCGCGACGGCGAAGGACCGGTCTGCGGGAAGGTCGATACCAACGACGCTCATTTCGGCTCCCCGCAGGCCCTGCATGGTGACAACGATCGTCCTTGGCTCGGGGATCATGTTGAGCAGCTTGACGGTGTAGCCGTTGCGGATCGAACCGTCGGACAGCGTGACGAACTGCGGATTGCGGTCGTGCAGAACATTGACCTCGAGCCGGTCGCGCGTCAGCAGCGAGTAGAGCAGCGCAATGCCGACCGCCGACCACGCGCCCATGTAGATGAAGGTGCGCGGCCGAAAGATCTTGCGGATATGGAAATGGGCTAACCTGTCGGAGAAAGCGCCGCCGTCGGTCCGGACGAGCGACGGGTTCACCGAGCAAGAGCCGCCTGCAGTCGCCACCGCCATGTTGGCGTTGTAATCGGACAATGTCGCATAGGAGATCAGCCCGCGCTCCTTGCCGAGTTTGTCCATGACGCCGTCGCAGGCATCGATGCACAGCGCGCAAGTGATGCATTCGAGCTGCTGGCCATCGCGAATGTCGATCCCCATCGGGCAGACGGCGACACAGGCATTGCAATCGACGCAGTCTCCGACAAGCTGCCCCGCGGCCTGGACCTTCTTGGCGTGCCGCGACCGAGGTTCGCCACGCCAGTCATTGTAGGTCACGGTAAGCGAATTTTCGTCGAGCATGGCCGCCTGGATGCGCGGCCACGGGCACATATAGGTGCAGACCTGCTCGCGCATCAGCCCGCCGAATGTGTAGGTGGTTGCCGTCAGCACGCCGATGGTGATGTAGGCGACCGGCGCAGCGGTGCCAGCGAAGACCTCGCCAATCAGCGATGGCGCATCGGCGAAATAGAAGATCCAGGCGCCGCCGGTCGCTGCCGCTATGGCCAGCCAGACGGCGTGTTTCGATACACGCAGCACAAGCTTGCGCGCGGTCCACGGTCCGGCGTCGAGCTTCATGCGGGCATTGCGATCTCCCTCGATCGCACGCTCTACAACCAGAAACAGATCGACCCATACTGTCTGCGGACAGGTATAGCCGCACCAGGCTCTGCCAACTGTGGATGTGATCAGGAAAAGGCCGATGCCGGCCATAACGAGAAGGCCGGCCACATAGAAGAATTCCTGCGGCCAAATTTCGATGAAGAAGAAATAGAAGCGGCGGTTGGCAAGATCGATCAGCACGGCCTGATCGGGAGCAAACGGACCTCGATCCCAGCGCAGCCAGGGCGTCAGGTAGTAAATGCCCAGCGTGATCGCCATCACCAGCCACTTGAAGCGACGAAAGCTGCCCGTGGCGCGCTTGGGGAAGATCTTCTTGCGCGGTGCATATAGTGGCTGGCGGACCTTGGCGGAGTTGACCGCCTCGGCTTCGAGCCGCTCTAACTGCGTATTGTCCAGCACGAGAAACTCCAGTCGCGCAACTTATGGTCTCGGTGTGCGCAGTCGGACTTTGTTCTTTTGCCGGTGCGCGAAATGCCGCGTTGAACAAGCCTTGCCGCAGGGTGGCCTGGTGCGCGTTGATGCAAGTCAAATCGTCGGACATCGAATGCAATCGAGGCCCGGCGCAAGCCGGGCCTCGTCGCTTGGCTGGCGAAGGGCCGGGGAATAGGCCCCCCCTCTATTCCCCACCACCAAGCGAATGGATGTAGACCGCGAGCTCCTTGACCTTGGTCTCGCCAAGACGCTCAACCCAGGCCGGCATCACGCCATGTTTGGGTGCGCGGACCTGCGCGGCGATTGCCGTTTCGTTGGACCCGTAGAGCCAGATCGCATCGGTCAGATCAGGTGCGCCGAGCTCTTTGTTGCCTTTTGCATTGTCGCCATGGCAGGCCACGCAGTTTTCGGCGAAAACCTTGGCGCCCGGGTCGACCAGTTTTGCATCTTGAACCGGGCCGGACAGGCTGGCGACGTAGGTGCTGACCTGTGCGACCTGATCGCCGGTGATGATCTCGCCAAAAGCCGGCATTTCCGACAGGCGTGTTTCCGGGGCGGATGCGAAGCGGATGCCGTGCGTGATCGTTTGCTGGATCTGCTCGGCCGTGCCGCCCCACAACCATTCATCGTCATTGAGGTTGGGAAAGCCCTTGGACCCCTGGGCACCGGAAGCGTGGCACTGCACGCAATTGACCTTGTACGCAGCGCTGCCTGCGGCAACAGCGAATTCGCGCAGCGCGTCGTCGCCGGCAATCTCCGAAACGGTTTTCGATTGTATCGCTGCGGCATACTTGGCCTTGGCGATTTCGGCCGCAGCAAGCTCGTTCTTGACGTCGTTGCGGCTCGAATAGCCGAGCACGCCCTTGGTCGCCGAGGTCAGCATCGGCCATGCCGGATAGGCGATGGTGTAGCCGATCGCCCAGACGATGGTGATGTAGAACGTTAGGACCCACCAGCGCGGAAGTGGGTTGTTGAGCTCCCTGATACCATCCCACTCGTGGCCGGTGGTGGAGATGCCTGACACTTCGTCGATATGCTCTTTGCTCATGATCAGTCGTCCTTCAGAGGAATGCGGGCGGCTTCAACGGCCTGCTTGCTACTCCCGGGACGGAATGCGAAGACGACCGTGCCGACGAAGAAGAGTGCCATGGCGAGCAGGGCCCAACTGTCGGCGAACTCCCTCATCCAATTGTAATCCATGGTCTTTATCCTCAGCGGTAGCCGGCGGCTTCGTCGTAGGTCTTGAAATCGACCAGCGTTCCGAGCATCTGCAGATAAGCGACCAAGGCATCCATCTCGGTCACCTGTTGCGGGTTGCCGTCGAAATCGCCGAGCTTGGCCTTCGGGTAGCGGCCATCCAGGTCGGATGTATCGGCATTGGGATCGGCCTGCGCAATCAGGTCACCTGCGGCGTGAGCGATCATATCATCGGAGTAGGGGACACCGACGCGCCTGTTTGCGATAAGATGCGTCGAGAAGTCCTTCACTTCGATTGGCGTATTCTTCAGGAAGGCATAGCTCGGCATGATCGATTCCGGCACCACCGAACGCGGCTCGACAAGATGCTGAACGTGCCACTCGTTCGAGTAGCGATCTCCGACCCTGGCGAGGTCCGGCCCCGTGCGCTTCGATCCCCACTGGAACGGGTGATCGTACATCGACTCGGCCGCCAGGCTGTAGTGACCATAGCGCTCGACCTCGTCACGAAACGGCCTGATCATCTGGCTGTGGCAGAGGTAGCAGCCCTCACGCACATAGACGTTGCGCCCGGCGAGTTCGAGCGGCGAATAGGGCCGCATGCCTTCGACCTTCTCGATCGTGTTGTCGAGATAGAAGAGCGGTGCGATTTCGACGATGCCACCGATCGTCACCACCAGCAGGGAACCAACGAGAAGAAGCGTGGCGTTCTTCTCGATGATCGCGTGTTTGTCCATCAAGCCCATTTTTTGGCTCCTTATCGTGCGGGCTGAAGGGCGGGGATGGAGTCTGGCATCGGCTCCTCCTCGCGTTGGTAGCCGAGGATGGTCATGGTGATGTTCCAGGTCATGATGACAGCACCGGCGAGATACATCGCGCCACCCACGGCGCGCATGACATAGTAGGGATGCATGGCGGCCACGGTCTCGGCGAACGAGTAGACCAGGAAGCCCTGCTCGTCGTACTCGCGCCACATCAGGCCCTGCATGATGCCGGAAACCCACATCACCGCGGCGTAGACGACGATCCCAAGGGTCGCCAGCCAGAAGTGCCAGGTGACGAGCCGCAGCGAATAGAGCCGTTCACGGTTCCATAGCTTCGGCACCATGTAGTAGATCGCGCCGAACGAGATCATGCCTACCCAGCCGAGCGCGCCGGAATGGACATGCCCGATGGTCCAGTCGGTGTAGTGCGACAGCGAATTGACCGCCTTGATCGACATCATCGGACCTTCGAAGGTCGACATGCCGTAGAAGGCGATGGCCATCACCATCATGCGGATGATCGGATCGGTGCGCAGCTTGTCCCAGGCGCCGGACAGCGTCATCAGGCCGTTGATCATGCCTCCCCAGGAGGGCATCCAAAGCATGATCGAAAACACCATGCCAAGCGTCTGCGCCCAGTCGGGCAGGGCGGTGTAGTGCAGGTGATGCGGCCCGGCCCAGATGTAGAGAAAGATGATCGCCCAGAAGTGGATGATCGACAGCCGGTAGGAATAGACTGGCCGGTTCGCCTGCTTGGGCACGAAATAATACATCATGCCAAGGAAGCCGGCTGTGAGGAAGAAGCCGACGGCATTGTGGCCGTACCACCATTGCGTCAAGGCGTCCTGGACGCCGGAGAAGGCGGAGTAGCTCTTCGAGCCCAGGAGAGACGCCGGCATCGACAGATTGTTGATCAGGTGCAGCATCGCGATGGTCACGATGAAGGACAGATAGAACCAGTTGGCGACGTAGATATGCGGTTCCTTGCGCTTCAGGATGGTGCCGAGGAACAGGACGAGGTAGGCGACCCAGACGATGGTCAGCCATATGTCCACATACCATTCGGGCTCAGCGTATTCGCGGCTCTCTGTGATGCCGAGCAGGTAGCCGGTCGCGGCCATGACGATGAAAAACTGATAACCCCAGAACACGAACCAGGCGAGATTGCCGCCGAACAGCCGGGCGCGGCTGGTGCGCTGCACGACATACATGGACGTGCAGATGAGCGCGTTGCCGCCGAAGGCAAAAACGACGCCGGATGTGTGCAATGGCCGCAGGCGGCCGAAGTTGAACCAGGGCTCGATGTTGAGATCTGGGTAGGCGAGCTGCAGCGCGATGACCACACCCACAAGCATGCCGACAACACCCCAGAACATAGTGGCGATGGCGCCGTAGCGGATTGGCCCGTCCATGTAGGCAGAAGGATCGACCGATGCGGCCGGCGCAAAGCTGGTGTTGCGCAGGAGGACGATGACAAAACCAAGGAGCAAGAAGAAAAGCACCCACATGTGCTGACGAAACGGTTCGTCCACGCCGAAGCCGGCTGCCACCAGCGCCAGGAAGGTGAAGAAGCACAACAAGACAATTTCCGTGCCAAATTTCATGGCATGTCCCCGACATTGAATTCCGATCTGCGAACACCAATCCGCAGCCGCTTCGTCTCCGCCTTGATCCAGGTCAAAGCTCGTCACTTTCGGATTGGGCAGCGTGGTCTCAAACAGTCAGTAGGTTGCCTGTTGGTTGAAGGGAGAAACCAGTTGAACGGAGACAAAGGGCGGAGATCGTCGCTGTTCGAAACACGCCGCGAGAATTCGATACTAACTGACCGATCCGCCAAAGAGGCAGTCCCGGCGGCCGTGATCAGGCGCGCGCATGACGAGAAACTGCGGCTCTGCGACGCTTTGGAAAGAATCGCCGACGCGTTACCAGGCGTCGACCGTCTGACGTGCCTCAGCACGGCCAACGCGATCGTGCCGCTTTTGCGCAGCATTCACCAGTACGAAGAGGCGATCATTTTCCCTGCTTACGAGGAGGCCGTGCTCGGCAGCAACGCGAACCTTGCCTCAACCCGGCGATTGCGGGCCGAGCATGTAGAAGATGAATGCTTTGCCGGCGAGGTGACCGAAATTCTGCTGACCATCGGTCACGGCAAGACTGTCGAGAACCCCGAAGCCATCGGTTTCATGCTGCGCGGCCTGTTCGAGAACTTGCGCCGGCATATCGCATTTGAACGCGAGCATGTCCTGCCGATGATCGGGATCGTTGACACAGTCTAGGCGCCGGAGCGACTCTCCAACCGTGCAAGGCTGTCCACTGTCACATGGCGGTTGTTGTCGATCCGGATCACGCCTTCTGTCCGCAGCCTGGTCAACTGACGGCTCACAGTCTCGATTGTCAGGCCGAGGAAATCGGCGATATCGGCGCGCGTCAGCGGCAGATCGAAGGTCGCCGATCTGGTGGCAGGATCAAGCGTGGGGTCTATGTTCCTGGCGATCATCAGCAGGAAGCTGGCCACTTTCTCCGAAGCGGTCTTGCGCCCCAGAGTCACCATCCACTCGCGTGCCTCGTCGAGCTCGTTCAGCGTTTGCTTGAGCAGGCGATGTTCGAGCTCCGGCGATTCCTTCATCATCCGTTCGATAGCCGCCTTTGGAAATGAGCACAGGGAAACGGCGGTTGCGGCTTCCGCGTTGATCGCGCTTTCCACCTTGAACGGCCGTCCCAGAAAATCCGGCGCGAACTGTAGGCCGACGATCTGCTGGCGTCCGTCCGAAAGGCTCTTTGTCAGCTTCACAACGCCTGAAAGCACATTCGAATAGCTGTCGACAGCCTCAGCATCGCCTATCAGTTCGATACCCGGCGCGATCTTGTGCTTTGACGATGTCTTGGCGAGTCCGACCAGTTGGGCGGGATCGAGCGCGCCGCATACGCCGCGATGCCGTGCCTCGCAAGACTGGCAAAGCACCGGAATGCCGGCACTGTGAACGTCCTGCCGCACTGTCATCATGATCGTCCCGACGGAGCCAAAGTGTCGGCAAGATAGCATCGGCTGCTGAAAAATCCTTGCGGCAGTTTGTCCGCAGCTCAGGGCTTTGACAGAAATCAAGGCGAAGTTGGGGAGCTGCAGCCAGAATTCAACCTTGCAAAGGATGATGGAAGGCGACATGCAACCGGAATTGGCTGCCAGACTTGGCGAGAATGTCCCCCGCTACACCAGTTACCCGACCGCGCCGCATTTTCATTCAGGCGTTGATGCGGCCGTCCATCGAGGCTGGTTGGAAGCGATCCAAGGCGGTGACGAGATTTCGCTCTACCTGCACATCCCATACTGCGATCGGCTCTGCTGGTTCTGTGCGTGCCACACCAAGCAGACCCGCCACTACGAACCGGTGACTGCTTATCTCCGCTCGCTTCATGCGGAGATCGCAACCGTCGCCGGCCTCGTCAGCGGCAAGGGCCATGTCCGCGCCGTCCATTTCGGCGGCGGTTCGCCCACCATGCTGAAGTCCGATGACATGGTGGCACTAGGAGCCGTCTTGCGGAGTAGCTTCGATTTTCTTCCGGACGCCAGCGTCAGCCTCGAGATCGATCCGAACGACATGGATGAGGCACGCCTCGACGCGCTCGCCGAGATCGGCATGACGCGGGCGAGCCTCGGCGTGCAGGACTTCGATCCGAGAGTGCAGAAGGCGATCAACCGGGAGCAAAGCTTCCTGCAGACAAAGGCTGTCGTCGACGGGGTCCGTTCGCGCGGCGTCGCGTCCGTCAACCTGGATCTGCTCTACGGCTTGCCGCACCAGACTAGGCAGGGCATCTCCTCCACCGTCTCACAGGCCCTGACCCTGGAGCCGGACAGGATGGCGCTGTTCGGCTATGCGCATGTGCCGTGGTTCAAGAAACACCAGACGATGATCGACGAAGCGTGGCTGCCGGATTCGGCCGAACGCTTCGTGCAATCGCAAATTGCCGCCGGCCTTATGCTGAAGGCAGGGTACCAAGCCGTGGGCTTCGATCATTTCGCCAGATCCGGTGATGCGCTGGCCGTTGCGGCACGCACCGGAACCTTGCACCGGAACTTCCAGGGCTATACCGAGGATCGCTGCGAGACACTGATCGGGCTTGGTCCTTCATCGATCAGCCAGTTTCGCCAAGGCTATGCACAGAACATGCCGGCGACCGCCGAATACGGACGCATGGTGGAGCAGGGAGGCCTGGCTGCCGTGCGCGGCATCGAGTTGTCCGATGATGACCGCGTGCGCGCCTGGATTATCGAACGGCTGATGTGCGATTTCGCCTTCTCGGCGATCGATCTGGTCGAACGCTTCGGCGAAATCGGCCAGAAGGTTCTGCTCCAGGCGAGTTCCGTCGCCCTTCGTGATCCTGCTCGGTTGCTGGAACTGAATGGCGACAGTTTCGTAGTGCCGGTGGAAAATCGTCCCTTTGTTCGCAGTATAGCGGCCAGGTTCGACAAATATTTCGAAACCGGTAAAGCCAAGCATTCGGTGGCAGTCTGAGCGCCGGCCTGATCAGAAATGCTCCCCGGTCTTGAATGGGCCGATTCGGGTGCCAGCCGCGATCAGATAGGCGGTCGACCAGCCAATGAGCAGAAACCCGTTGACGCCCTCGAGCGCCGCCAGCACGCGCCACCCGTGAGCGGGTATGACGTCGCCATAGCCGACCGTCGAAAAGGTAATGGTCGAGAAATACAGTGCGGTTTCGAAGTCGGCAAAGATGTCGAGCAACAGGTAAATCCCGGCCCAAAGCCAAACCTCCGTTGTGATGACGGCGAAGAGCCCCATCACGACGCTGATCATCGCGACTATACGGCTGCGGCGGCCATGCATGCGAAACCGCGCCACCAGATACCTCATCGCATGGGTAACGGCGATCAGACCGAAGGTGTGAATCAGGACCGTCAGGCTTATGACGACCGTGCCGACGAAGAGATTGAGGGCCATGCGACGAAATTAGGAATCTCTCGGGGTGCGTTCCTTGCGCGAAATCAAAACCGGCCGAGTTTCGCCGAAGCCAGCCTGTTCGGCCGTCGCAACGGGACCGAGACGGAAGAACATCGCCAGCTTCAGGCTTGTCGCGATCCGTTCGGCCCGGTCGACAAACACCGCCGCCGTTTCTGGCGCGAAGAGTTCAGCCGCCGTTCGACCGAAAAGGGCCTGCCAGATCTCGAAATCGGCCGCGGTGACATCCTTGAGTTTGAGGTGCGCAGGCACCGGGCGGCCGTGATAGTCGCCGCTCTTGAGAATGATGGAACACCAGAAGTCCGTCATTTTCTCGAAATGTGGCTCCCAGTCGCCGGTGATCTCGCGCGCGAAAATCGGCCCCAGACGCTCGTCGCTCCTGACTTTTGCGTAGAATTCACGGACCAGTTTTCCGATCGATGTTCGATCGACGCCAGTATGGCTCAGAGGCTGTTCCGCGATCGGGCGCGCCCGATCGACCAAAGCTGATTTCAATGTCATCATGCACTCTTGTTTTAAGCTGTCAGGAGAAGCCCAGGCGCCGAAGGGCAACCTGCACGAGACTGGGCTGGTCGCGGACAAGCCGGAAACCCAGATTGTCGGGCGGCGTGCCGACTGCGCAACCGCCGCTCTTTCCGTCGCGGATGAAGTTCGACATGTAGGTGCGGTGGAACCCCTCAACGACGTGCACTCCGCAATTGTCGATCGAACTCGCGGTCCGCTTACCATCAATATCTATCGTGGCGTGGGAATAACATGTCGAGGTCCATTCCCAGACATTTCCCGCAATATCCGCTAGGCCTTTTGAATTGGTGCCGAAGGACCCTTGAGCCCTCGGCTCTGGATCAGGTTTCCGTCCGAGCGAGGCCTCCAGACGATACTGTGTCAGCCACCGGCGCGCCGGGTTCTTCGGGTCGCTTTCGCCGCCCTCAATGTCACCTCGGAACCGTTCACTGGCCGCATAGGCCCACTCCACGTCTGTCGGCAACCGCCATGCCTCTCCTATCCGCGCCGAGAACCACCTCGCGTAGGCTTCGGCATCGAGATAGCTCACACCGGTGACCGGAAGGTCACCGACGTTGCGTGCATCTGCTGGTTTGCAGGCGCCGTCCGCCACACAACGTCCATATTCCGATACGCTTACTTGGTATTTCATGATTTCCAGTAGCGCGTCGATGGTTTCCTGCTCGATGGGCGCCGCGATGGGACGGTTCTCCTTGAGGAATTCCCCAGCCTGTGGGTGCTCAAACGAGCCGGGTCCCAGGACCACCAGTTCGCTCACGGCCACCGGTTGGGAGAACTCCAGGGGACTCTCCTCGAACATATGGGTCATGCCCATGCCGATCAGTGCGGCAGCCCCAATTGCTCCGAGGGTGAAGACAGGATCGAAGGACATGGCGTCAAGTCCGGCTGCGATTGCAACCCTTTGGCTTCGCCTCAGGGTTGCACTGAGGATCGGATCTCCCGTTTACGAGGCAATTGCCTTGGGTGCTTCGATCTGCATCATCAGATCGTCGTCCCAGTTTCCCTCGACCGTGAAGTGCGCGGTCGCACCGAGTTCGACGGCCTCGATCAGATTATGGTTCACATAGGCGTAGATGCCCGGCTGCAAGAAGGTGTAGAGCGCCGCGCCAGCCGACCCGCCGCGAATGAACCAGGTTTCCAGATCCTTGGCCGGAGGGTTGGCGAACTTGCCGTGTTCCCAGACAAAGTCGCCATGACCGCCGATCAGGTGCGGACGCGTGTCGCGGTTGGCCTGCGAATGAACGATCAATATCGTTTCGCCGACCTTCGCCTTCATGGCATTGTCGCCGGTCAGCGAACCGGCCTTGCCGTTGAACACCACATGCGTTGGGATCAGCCCGCGCATGACCTTCATGGTCTCATCGTAGTTGTCGCCGGCCGACTCGTACTTCTTGAATTGCCCTTGCTCGTCGCGCGGGATGTAGAAGTCGTTCTCGCCGATGTAGTAGATGCGGTCGTAGCGGACCGGCTTGCCCTTGTCGTCCTTGAGGCCGCCACGCGGCAGCACCATAATCGCCCCACTCATGCCCGAGACCACGTGCCATGGGATCATCGCGCCGCCGGGTGCGCAGTGGTAGACGAACGTTCCACTCCGGGTCGCCTTGAAGCGCAGCGTGACCTGCTCGCCCGGATTGACCAGCGTCAATTCGCCACCGCCAAGCGCGCCGGTGGCGGCGTGGAAATCGATGTTGTGGGCGAGGGTATTGGTGTCGGGGTTGACGAGCGTGAGCTCGAGATAGTCGCCTTCATGCACGACCATCAGAGGGCCGGGAATCGAGCCGTTGTAGGTCATTGCATTGAGCTGGGTGCCGTCGGCGTCGATGACCACCGGCTTCTCCTCGATCGTCATGATGAATTCGACGACCTTTGGACCGCCCTTGGCGACCTGATCATGAGCATGGACGAACGGCGGCGGGACCAGGGTTACCTTTTCACGGGGCAGCCGGGCGACATCCTTGGCGCTTGCCACCGCCGGCATTGCACCAATGGTGACGACCGCGGCTGCGGTAAGAACAGAACCCAACAAAGCTTCGCGTCTCGTAAGCATTTCCATCTCCTTGGTTTCGGCCATTCGATGTCGTCAGAATAGTCTCGGCTCCGGCCAAGTCTTTGCGCTAACGCAAATCCAATACGCTGATAGCCGCGCCTGAGAGAGGCAACTCCCATTGGATCGGAGGCATCGGCTCTGCTGCATGAAGTCGGGAATGAAATAGGCCGGGCTGGACCTCTCCCCTGGTCCACCCGGCCTTCCCCCCGGCCGCCGAACCGGAGGGGATTTGTGAAAAAGGTCAGTTAGAGGCGGTCTTGGTCACTTCGGCGAACAGTTCGGCGAATACCGGTTTGGCTTTTCCGACCTGCTTGACGGCTTCCGCTGCTGCCAGGTTGACGGGCTTGCCGACCACGATCAGCGCAACCATGCCCATACCGTAGTGTGGAGCGCACTTCACGCCATAGACCCCCTCCTGGGTCACGGTCACGGCAATTTCCGCGTTGGGCTTGCCCTTGAAGGCTCCCGCTCCGTCCGGGATCATGCCCTTGATGCTTTCGGCGTTGTGGGACTTGTCGGTCGGCACGAACTTGATCGTGTCTCCAGGCGCCGCCCGAACAAAGGCAGGCTGGTAGACCATTGAGCCCTTCTCTCCCTTGTTCAGCATCTGCACGACATGTTCTTCGGCATTTGCCGCACCGGCGATGGAGAGCAGGGCGATGGCCGCGGCGATCAGTGGCAATTTCATGGGGGGATCCTTTCTTTGTTCATTACGGCATCAACCGTTGCGCTCTTCTACGTGACCGGGAGACGTGGAAATTTGCGCTGGCGCAAATTGGCATGCGAAATGTGCATGGGAGAGAGCTGCCTGGTCTAAGGAGCCGGTCGGCCTCAAACGGCGGTTCTCGGCTGCCTCGCTTGCAAACGTGGTCGAATGAGCATCCCGCCGAATAGGCCCGCATAGCCGATGAAGGATGCGACCCATAACGCCGCCGACATATGGAGGAGCATCGCTTGCGCCGGTGCGAATGCAGCTCCGATGCGAAAAAGGGCCGCAAGCGCGATCGCGACAAAGACCGCACAAGTGCCGATGCCTGCCCGCAGTTCGCGCCCTGTGTGTCCGAGCGTGGCGCGGGTCATGACGGCGAGCGTCATGCAGGCAACCGCTCCGACGCCGAACGCATGAATGCCGGCTACTGCGGGCACTTTCTCGGGCACGAAGACAGCGAGGCCGGCAATCAGGAGGCCGATCGGCACGAAGGCGAACGCGACATGCAGGATCAGCACCAGAGGATCGCGCAGCGCTCGGTCTCCGGCCCACCGGGCAAGCCGAATGGTATTGAGAAGCGCCCCCAAGATCAGCATTGCCCCGGTGCCAGCACTGTCCGGAAGAAAGGCCCAGGCCGTCAATCCCGCTGCGGAGAGCGCGATCGTTGCCACATCGAACCTGCCGAACGGGACCGGAAGCCGTCCAGGTCTCTCGCGCGCCAGCCAGTTGCGGGTGAAAGAGGGAATAATGCGGCCACCTATGATCATGATGAGGACGACCGCTGCGCCAAGACCGAGGCGGCGACCGATGTCGGACACGCCTTGATAGTGCGCCTCGGCATGAAACGTCATATTCGCTGCCAGAAGCGCAGTCACAGGTAGCAGGACCTTGAGGTTTCGCCAGTTTCGGCCGGCGATGATTTCCGTTGCGGCGGCGGCGACCACCGCGAGAAGAAAGGCGCAGTCTATGACGGCTGCGAGCAACCAGCCTGTCTCCGCCGAAAAGAAGACGGCGAACCGTCCCGCGCACCAAAGCAATGCGAGCGCCAGCAGGGGAAGACCCTGCACGGGAAGACGTCCGGTCCAGTTCGGGATTGCAGTCAGCAGGAAACCCGTCACAACAGCCGCCAGATAACCAAACAGCAACTCGTGGACATGCCAGTCCACGGGCGAGAAGACGCTGGAGGCTTCGAGCTTGCCGTAGAACAAAGGCAGCCAGAACAGGATCGCCGCGCCGGCCTGCAGGGAGCCGAGCAGAAAGAATGGCCTGAAACCGTAAGAGAGGACTGCCGGAAAGCCGCTTGGCCGCGTGCGTGGAATTGCCATGATATCCCCTGAAATGGAAGCTACGGGCGGACGTGACAGGTCATGTCGACCTGCCACGCCGGTCGTTCTATCCTGACTGGGCAGACGGAATTTGCCGCTGCGCAAACAAGATTGAATTTTCGGGGGGAGGGCCGCGGAAGCGACCCCTTGCCGCCCGCCGGTCGCCCATGAGACATTCTCTGACCGGGCTCGGGGTGCACCGGCGGCCGCCAAAAAACGGAGGAGATAGAGTTGGGTAGCCTCGATCGCTCGCTGATTGCCGGGCTGTCTGTCTTTGAAGGCATAGCCGCAACGGATCTCGACCGCATTGTCGGCCAGGCCCGGTCACTGAGGATTGCCAAGGACCAGCCGGTATTCGAGCAGGAGCAGGAGGCACATTCCTTTTTCCTGCTGCTCGACGGACATGTGCGCGTCGTCAAGTCGACGCCTGACGGGCACGAGGTGACGGTGCGATACATTAGTCCAGGCGAGTTGATGGGTATCGCCCACGCGCTTGGCCGCACCACCTATCCGGCCAATGCCATAGCTGCCGTCGATTGCGTGGTTCTTGCCTGGCCGAGCCGCCTGTGGCCGGCGTTCGCCGCCGATTTCCCCAGTTTCAGCGCCAACACCTACAAGGCCGTGGGCAGCAGGCTGCAGGATGCCCATACGCGCGTCATCGAGATGTCCACCGAGCAGGTGGATCAGCGCGTCGCCCATGCGGTGCTCAAGCTGGTCAAGCAGACCGGCAAAAAGACCGAGGAAGGCATCCTGATCGACTTCCCGATCTCACGTCAGGACATTGCCGAGATGACGGGAACAACGCTCCATACGGTGAGCCGGCTGCTCTCGGCATGGGAAGACCAGGGATTGGTCAAAAGCGGACGCCAGCGGGTGACCGTCGTCGAACCTCACCGACTCCTTCTAATCGCGGAGGGCCGTGAAGAAAAAGGCTAATCCGGGTCGCCGGCGTTCGTCACCGCCAGCAGGTCGCAACGGAGTTCTTCTTCACTCAGATCGTGCTCCCGTGCCGCGTCGGAAACTGTGTGAAACGAAGCAATCGGGCAGCCGACGCAAAGCATGCCGTGCTGGAGCACGACCCGGATGGCCGCCGGCGACCTACTCATGATTTCGTCCATCGTCGCATCGTCGCTGAATTTGTGTTTCATGCTTGTTTGTCCGCGCTTTGGAAGCGGACATATTGCATCCGCTTCGCCGGATGCTCGTTGCGCTGAGACAAAGAGGAAACAGGCCGATGCACCCTCATCACGGTTGAACGGCGCAGATCGTCGACCGCGTCAGGAACCGCTTCTCCCGCCCGTTGTCCAGCGAGAACATGCCGCCGCGGCCAGGCACCACGTCGATAATGAGGTCGGTATGTTTCCAGGCCTCGAATTGCGACGCCCCGATATAGAACGGCGCGTCGCCGATGTGGCCGAGCAGCACGTCATGGTCGCTGACGATGAAGCCGGCACGCGGATAGCACATCGGCGAAGAACCATCGCAGCAGCCGCCGGATTGATGGAACAGCACCGGACCGTGCTCGGCAACGATCTCCGCGATCAATTCAAGCGCTGTCGGCGTTGCCGTGACCTTCGCATGCATGGCTTTTTTCGATTTCCAGCTTGAGGCGCGGCCCCTGCGGAGCCGCGCCTGTGAGCCAAGAGACGATTAGAAGAAGCCGAGCTTCTTCGGGCTATAGCTGACCAGCATGTTCTTGGTCTGCTGGTAGTGGTCGAGCATCATCTTGTGGGTCTCGCGGCCGATGCCGGACTGCTTGTAGCCGCCGAAAGCCGCATGCGCGGGATAGGCGTGGTAACAGTTGGTCCAGACACGGCCGGCCTGGATCGCGCGACCGAAGCGATAGGCACGGTTGCTGTCGCGCGTCCAGACGCCGGCGCCGAGGCCGTAGAGCGTATCGTTGGCTATGCTGAGCGCTTCGTCATCATCCTTGAAGGTGGTCACCGAAACCACCGGCCCGAAGATTTCCTCCTGGAAGATGCGCATCTTGTTGTGACCCTTGAACACCGTCGGCTTGACGTAGTAACCGCCGGCGAGATCGCCCGGCAGCTCGTTGCGGGCGCCGCCCGTCAGCACCTCGGCTCCTTCCTGGCGGCCGATGTCGATGTAGGACAGGATCTTTTCCAGCTGTTCGGACGAGGCCTGGGCACCGATCATCGTCGCCGGATCGAGCGGATCGCCCTGCACGATCGCCTCGACGCGCTTCAGCGCACGTTCCATGAAGGTCTCGTAGATCGATTCGTGAATGAGCGCGCGGCTTGGGCAAGTGCAGACTTCGCCCTGGTTCAGCGCGAACATGACGAAGCCTTCGATCGCCTTGTCGAAGAAATCGTCGTCCTCGGCGACGACATCCTTAAAGAAGATGTTGGGCGACTTGCCGCCGAGTTCCAGCGTGACGGGGATCAGGTTCTGACTGGCGTATTGCATGATCAGCCGGCCCGTCGTGGTCTCGCCGGTAAAGGCGATCTTGGCGATGCGCGGCGACGACGCGAGCGGCTTGCCGGCCTCGAGGCCGAAGCCATTGACGATATTAAGCACGCCGGGCGGGAGCAGATCGCCAATCGAATCAGCCCACAGCAGAATGGCGGCGGGTGTCTGCTCGGCAGGCTTCAGCACCACGCAGTTTCCGGCGGCAAGTGCGGGTGCAAGTTTCCAGCAGGCCATCAGCAGCGGGAAGTTCCAGGGGATGATCTGGCCGACCACGCCGAGCGGCTCATGGAAATGATAGGCGACGGTATCGTCGTCGATCTGGGAAAGGCTGCCTTCCTGGCCACGCACCGCGCCGGCGAAATAGCGGAAATGGTCGATGGCCAAAGGCAAGTCGGCCGCTGTCGTTTCGCGGATCGGCTTGCCGTTGTCCCAGGTTTCGGCGCACGCGAGGAGATCGAGGTTTTCCTCCATGCGGTCGGCGATGCGATTGAGGATGAGCGACCGCTCGGCCACGCTGGTGCGCCCCCAGGCGTCCTTGGCGGTATGGGCCGCGTCAAGCGCCGCCTCGATGTCCTGCGCATCAGAGCGCGCCACTTCGCACAGCAGCTGACCGTTCACCGGCGAGTAGTTTTCGAAGTAGCGGCCGGAGCGTGGCTCGGCCCATTTGCCACCGATGAAGTTGCCGTAACGCTTGTCGAACGGCGCCTTGACCGAGCGTGAGAATTCAACCTTGTTCATGTGTCTTCCTCCCAAAGCTGACGTCGCGGGATGCGACGCTTCGGAAGAGAGACTTGCGTTTTCCGCCGCTATTGTCACCGTGCCGAGGACAGTGGCCGGGCGGGATGTGTCGCAGAATTGCGACAGTCATGTGGCGTTTCGAATGGTCAGTGCGACCTGTGGACGTCCAGGCGGTTGAGCTTGCGATGAAGCGTCGCGCGGCTGATGCCAAGCGCCTGAGCGGCAGCTGAGACATTTCCGTCCGCCCGTGCCAGCGCCCGCTGCAGAACGCCGCGCTCCGCCTCGGCGAGGACCGCGGGGCCGCTCTCCGCCCAACCGAGCAGATCGGCCGCTGGCATCGGCTTGTCGAGACCCTGTCGCGTAATTCCAAGCGCCAGGCGAGCCGACCGCGTTGCGCCGACCATAAGGTCGTCCGCATCGACAGCGATCAGCGCGCCGGAGCCTTTGTCGGTCACTGGTGCCAGAAGAATTCGCGCCTTGGGAAACGCCATCCTGAAGTTCTCTGCCTCGATCCGACGCACCGCGTCGACCACGGCCACCGAAATAAGATTGGCGAAGGCTTCGGTCAGATCGGCCCGGCAGGAGGAGACGTCAAGGGCGGCTACAAGATCCCCCTCATGATCGTAGATCGGTGCAGTGGTGCAACTGAGCCCCGTGTTGCGCGTGTGAAAATGCTGGTCGCGGTGGATCGTCAGCGCGCGCTGTTCAACCAGGCAGGTGCCGATCCCATTGGTGCCCTGGCTCTCTTCGTTCCAGACGGCGCCGGTCCACAAACCCCAGGAATGAAACGTCTCGTCATCCACAGGCGCGCCGCGCCGTTCGACGGGCACGCCGTTACGATCGGCGAGCAGGACACAGCATCCGACGCCGCCCACCGCGAGATAGAGCCGGTCCAGACTCGATTGGGCAGCTCGGACGAGTGGTTCGATGCGTTGCCGGGCCTCCCCCAATTCCGCCTCTGTCAGATAGAGTGGCGGGCTGCAATCGGTCGGATTGAGCCGATGCAAACTGGAAGACCGTCGCCAGGAGGCAACCAGCGCGGACTTCGCAGCGGCATCCGAAGCGATCGCGGCCTGAATGCGGTCGGCATGATGACCAGATAGATCCTCGCTCATGGGTTCTCCTCCGGCACCCCCACCTTCCCTTTCAGTTCCTGAACCAGGCCGCTAGACAGGGCTGCTCTGTATCGCACCAGGTTCCGTCTTCAATCAGCACACTGTCAATTCGACAGAAGAACCAGAAGGGGGGACATCCTCATGTTCTGCCGTCCATCGATATATTTGGCCAGCTCATAATCTCCTCGCCGGAACACTCTTCAAACATTCCTTCGGTTGATGTCGAAAGCCTAGCAGCACGAGATTGGGCGTTCATTGATCGAGAGCAATAACCACCATTAGGGCCAACACGTCCCATCTCACCAGACGCGTTAGCACTGCGGCTCAAACGGGATGCCGGTGAACGGGACCTATTACCTTATAGTGCAGTTCTATGGCGACCGGTCTTATTCGCAGCTTCCAAGTGCGAAAGACACCGCGACCATCTATGCGAGGCAGCGCCTGCAGCGCAATTGTATGGACGTCGCGCTGCTGCATATCAACGAGTATCCGATCGAGCGCAGGCGAGGTGTTCGGTACGCTCCGGCCTGTTGCACCAGGACGGCAAGATCGGCGGCTGTTGGCGCGAGGGAGGAATAGGATCGCTATCTTCGACTGTTTGGCTGTCGCGGAACTAACAGGAACGATACGGGAGGAGTTCTGACATTTGCCCACGAGAAAGCCAATGAAATCAACGTTCCCGGCACACCTCCGGGCCCCACCAAAACCTTTCAAGGTCAATACCTTATGGCCAACTTCGCGCTGAAGTGGGCCAATCGAGCTCCGCTATCCCTACAGCGCACAGTTTGATTGTTCTCGCACGAGCGCGATCCAGGGTCATGCCGGGACGCCCATTCATACTCCAACGCCATCCCGGACGGGGTTAGCCGACTTCTAACTCACAGCGATGCGCAGGCCGGTGTTATCGAAAAGATGCAGATGGCTGGTATCGAACTTCAGATCCACCGTGTCGCCTGAAGCCACCGGGCATTGTCCGGCGACAACCGCGAGCATGGTCTGGCCGCCGCTTGTCTTGGTGTGGACGATTGTCTCGGAGCCGAGGGCTTCGACCAGCGCGACGCGCGCCGCAACGTCTCCCTTGCCGGCATCGGCGAGGCTGATGTGATGCGGCCGCAGCCCGAGCGTCACGTCGCGATCGGCCGCGCTGACGATCCCGTCGATCTCGAATCCAGCTGAACCGTCCAGCGTGAGGCTTGACCTGCCAGTGCCGCCGGGTGCCACCTTTACCGGCAGGAAGTTCATACGCGGTGCACCGATGAAACCGGCGACGAACAGATTGGCCGGATGATTGTAGAGGTCGAGCGGCGTGCCAATCTGCTCGATGCGGCCGCCGCGCAGCACGACGATGCGGTCGGCAAGCGTCATCGCCTCGATCTGGTCGTGCGTGACATAGACCATCGTCGCCGACAGCCGCTCGTGCAGCGCGGCCAGTTCGGCGCGTGTCGAGATGCGCAGCTCAGCGTCGAGATTGGACAGCGGCTCGTCAAGCAGGAAAGCGGTTGGATTGCGCACGATGGCGCGGCCGATCGCGACGCGCTGGCGCTGGCCGCCGGAGAGCTGGCCGGGGCGCCGGTCGAGATACGGCGCGATTTCCAGCATCCGCGGCCCGCTTCTTTTCGGAATTCGGCATCACTCGCAAAGAGGTCGACTTAGAGGTGCCGTTCCGAACCGCTATTCTGGTGAACGAAAGATCGGCAACCGGAGTGGCAACCAAGAAAATCATCGAGGCAATAGCCGATCACACCCAGCATGATTAGGCTCCTGACCAGAGGTTTTGAATCTAGCAACCGTCCGCATACGAGCAAGTGGCGAACGTCGGAGCGGCGCGATCAAGCCATCTCGAACGGCGTCTCAAACTTCCACTTTTCTATACGGTCGCGACGTTCGCATTTCATGTGGAAACGTCTGCCTTGGGGCCGGAGCAGCCCGGCCGCTTCTGGCGTTCAAAAGGCCAAAGTGGAAGCTCTGGACAGTCCTTCGCTTGGAGTACCCCAGTGACATGACACAACAGTGCGGCGGAATTCCGTCGGCAGGCCGACCCCGAACCCCGGAGAAGGCCATCGAGATCGACCCGGCCCTCGACCAGCGCGAGCACCTGCCGGTGCCGTTGATGGTGGAACTTGCAGTTGGCTTTGTTTCACGAAGCACTGGACGTGGCAGGCGAAACGGGTGAACCGCAACTGCTGTTTCCGTGCTATGATGGTCTCGCAACACTTAATCTCGACCTCAACAATCTGGCCGAGGCAGAACGCTACTCTTCCCTGGCGCAGGCTATATGCGCCCAGCACGGGCTCGACCCGGAAGCGCTTGTGGTGTTGCCTTTTCTCGACTAGCCGGGTGGGAGGTTGATATGTCCGCGCGTAGTGACTCGGTACCGCTTCAACCGGGCGACCGTGCGCCGAACTTGGTGCTCGACGCCATTACCCAGGAGGGCAAGATCGCGCTCGACGACTTTCGCGGACAAAAACCGGTGCTGGTCGGCCTGTTTCGAGGTCTGCATTGTGCGTTTTGCCGGCGCCATATCGCCGCCCAGGCGCGGCTCGACCCGGAGCTGCGCGAAAAGGGCGTGGAGAGCCTTACGGTGGTCAACACGCCGATCGAACGGGCGCGTCTCTATTTCCGCTACCACCCGATGCCGAATCTGCTTGCGGCCTCCGACCCTGAGCGCGCTTCGCATCGTGCTTTTGGACTGCCAAATCTCGAATTCACCGAAAACGAGACGACCTGGCCGCACAAGGTCTCGATGGCAGCGGCAATGGATTTGCGGGTCGACATACCAAGCGAGTTGCCCGGTCCGATGGATCCTTTTGCGGCCACCGAATTCCTCAATAAGAAGGACCATTACGAACTGACCGAAGCCGACGAGCAGATGATGGCAACGGGACATGGTCAACTGGTCGGTCAGTTCTTGCTGGACCGGCAGGGGATCGTCCGGTGGAGCTTCACGGAGGTTCCAGAGGGTGGGCGATACATGTTTGGGGCGCCGAACCCGCAGGAGCTGATGTCAGCCGTCTCCCAGGTCGCCCAATAGACTTGCGAACGAGGTAAAACGGGCGGGACACTGAGCAAGACGCTGAACGAATGTGTTACCATCCGGTATAATCCGAGCCGATGCCCCGGCCGGCTCGGTCGCGCCATGAGCCGCCGTTCCCGCGGATCTCCGGACCGGAAGTTCACGCTCCGGCAGGTGTCGACCCCATGGGTCATTTCAGTAGCGCAGGCAGGACAATTCGGGTCAAGAATTCCGGTTCAGCAACATCGAAGCAGCGCCAGAGCACGTCCGTCTATTAAAGCAACTGGCCGGGGCCGTTCTGCGGTCGCTTCACTACAAGGGAAATCTCTCTCCCTGCCATGACGTACGGTACTGGCACCGGTGATCAAAATCACAGCTATTGTGCTCTCCAGGATGACTGCTGCTCCCGCCAGACCTTTGTCGCTGCCATCCCAACCAGCATGGCTGCTACGAACAACCAGACCTTCGGCTCCAGCGACACGAGTGCTGCGAGCGCCGGGCCGGGACAGAATCCTGCCAGACCCCATCCGACGCCAAACAGTGCGGCGCCGCCGACGAGCGGCAGGTCAATCTGCCGTAGGGTCGGCAGGTGGAATTTGCCGCCAATCAGGGGAGTGCCGCGAGCGAAGACCAGCCTGTATCCGATCGTCGCGGTGGCAAGGGCTCCCCCCATCACAAAGATCAGCGTCGGGTCCCAGTTCCCAGCCACATCGAAGAAATTGAGGACGCGAGCGGGGTTGACCATGTCGGAGAGCGTGAGCCCGGCGCCGAAGACGATCCCGACCAGGAGCGATAAGATGATGGGCATGCCGGTTACCTATAGCTAGACGATGTGACGAATGATGAAGACGGTCACCGCAGCAGTGACCACGAATGTCGCGGTGGCAACAAGGGAGCGCATCGAAAACCGGGCGAGCCCACAGATGCCGTGACCGCTGGTGCAGCCCGACCCGAATGTCGTCCCAACGCCGACGATGAAGCCCGCGATAATCGTTGTCGGTGTGGCGGCCGGGAAGCTCAGGCTGCCCCAATCCTTCAGGCCAATAAAGGTCACCAGGAGTGCTCCCAAGGGCACGCCAATGACAAACGCCACTCGCCAGGGCGTGTTGGCCGGATCTCTGGCGGTCAACGCGTTGAAGACGATACCGCAAACTCCGGCGATGCGTCCGATGGTGTACATCATCAGGACGGCAGCGATGCCGATGAGAACTCCGCCGATGAGACCAGGGACCGGCGCAAACTCTGTCATGGTACCCTCGCGCTGGGTATCATTGTTCGATAGGTCCACCGGCAGCCTTCCAGGCAGCGATACCGCCCTGGATGTGACAGACGGAAGTAATACCTGCCTCTTGGGCGGCCTGAACGGCCATGGCCGAGCGTTCGCCGTAAGCACAATAAAAGACAATCCGCCTGCTGGTTCCGAGCGCTCTGAGCAGCCCCCCGGTTCCCAGATTGTCCCTGAGCTTCGGATAGGGCTCGTGCAGCGCACCCGGAATAGTCCCGTGCCGCTCACGCTCTGACTTTTCTCGCAGATCGACGAGCGCAATTTCCGGCCGTCCCAGCAATTCCACTGCGTCGCCTGCAAGAACCGCCCAGCCCCTCTGGGCGACGGCGTCCTGGGCCAGGCCAATGCGCATGTTGGCCGGAACCGCCACATCCATCATCTTCGGGTTTGGCAGCTTCAGATTGTTCATCAGCTCGACATACTCATCGACACATTTCACCTGCAGCCGCGGATTGCAGCGCTTTTCCTCACCGATGGTGCTAACGGTATCCCCCTTGTAGTCATGAGCCGGGTAGACCAGCGTGTCGTTGGGCAATTTTAGCAGGCGATTGAAGATCGAGTCATATTGGGCCCGGGCATCGCCATTCTGGAAGTCGGTTCTGCCCGTGCCGCGGATCAAAAGAGTGTCCCCAGTGAAAACACGGTCATCCAGAGCGAAGGAATACGAATCGTCGGTGTGACCTGGCGTGTATATGACATCGAGGCTGACACCCTCGATGTCGAGTTTGTCGCCATCGGCCAATCGCATCGAGACCACATCGGCCTTGGTGTTCTCGCCCATTACGGTAATGCAGCGGGTGCGATCCCTGAGTGCACCGAGCCCGGTGACGTGGTCAGCATGGAGATGCGTGTCGACCGCCTTGACTAGGCGGAGGTCGAGATCATTCATGAGCTGAATGTAACGGTCCACCTTCTCCAGGACCGGGTCGATAATGAGCGCCTCCGCGCCCCGTCCGCTGGCGATAAGATAGCTGTAGGTGCCCGATACACTGTCAAAAAGCTGGCGGAAGATCATTATCGTCCTCCCGGATGGCGCGACGCGCCGTGTGCTCTTTTATTCTTGTTAGTTGCCAGGGATGCTTAACCTGCCGAAGTCTGGTGGGTGCTTGCGATGGACATTCAATGCCTCTCCCGCTGAGAGTGTCACCATGCACGAGCGTGTGCAAGATGGGTCTCCTGTGCGTATTTGGGAGAGACTTAAGGGCCAGAAATGCCCGTGTAGAGGAGTAGGAGGGTGGACGCGGCCATCAGGACGTAAACGGCCGTGTGGACGTCGCGAATGATCGCCAAACGTTGAGCATTTGTCACGGTAGGCCGCCGAACGACGACGTCCACTGCTTCCACCCATTTGAAAGTCAGGCGGAAGCCAGGACTGCTTCCACCGGTCGGCGCGGCGAGAACGGCAAGGTGGGTCCGTAGCCGAAGCGCATCACGATGTCGGGCCTGCGGCCGGGCATCCCGACGAGGCTCGCGAGTTGGGGCCGCAGGGCGGCGACTTCGACGGGCTGGTTGATGAAGGCGAGCTTGAGGCCGAGCGCCGTCGCGCGCAACGCGAAGCGCTGGTAGGCGCGTCCAGCGCGCATCCAGTGATCCTTATCATCGCGCTCGGCCACGAAGATCGCGACCCCCGCCGAAGAACGCAACTGTCGGGGCGCGCGCCGGGTCGCTTCGTCGCCGGTATATGGCGGCAACGGGGTCACCGGTTGAATGAGATCGCTGGAATTCTGTGCGTCCTCTCACTTCTGTGCGGCAGCTCGACGTCGTTCGACACACGTCTCGCGCCGCCCTCCTGCTGCTGCTTCCTAAATTCCTGGGAACGGCGTCGCACCCTATGTCGTGTAGACCAGCGCCAAACATTGACCCGGTTAGGCTGGTTAGGCTGGCTCTAACCCAGTGCCAATTCACATGAAAAACCGTTCGCAAGGGATCATCGGGATCGCCGATCGGCGAGCACTAGATCGACTTTGGCACTTCCTTGTCTAGCCGGCCGTCTCAAGAAATCGATCAACGAAGTCGGCGAGAGTGTTCCAGTCAGTGAATTCGTGATCGCGCTCAGGGCTCTGATCGCTGCTGCGTTTCATGACGACGAATTTGACGAACTGCTCCTGGAAGTAATCGTACTTGGTGAAGCGCAAAGCACCCCCGAGAAGGAGGGTCATGCGTGGTTGCCACCCTGTCACGGACACGAAGCGATCCACGTAGTTTTGCGCTTCCGTCTTTTGGTCTTCCAGCGCCGCCGACAGACTGACGGATATGAGGGCTGAAGGCTTAGTGTTCAGCAGTTCGTGATGGGCAAACACGAAGTTCGTGACGATTTCCTGGTGGTGCTCCTGGTGGACCGACGCGGCAATGACGAACGCGTCGAAAGGTCCGAGCTTCAAATCGGATGCGAGCGCTGCGCTATCTTGCAGCTCGACCTGGTGCCCGCGCTCGCGAACATGCGTTGCCGTCCACGCGGCAATTTTCCGGGTCTGCCCTTCGGTCGTTCCATAGACAATCAGGACGTTCACGATTTCCCTCCGACAACAGCGCCCACGTCGGTTGCCAAGAGGGGCCTGGCGCGGGCTAATGTGTCCAGGGTGGCGGGCTTCGCCGCTTGCGATTTCTGTCTCATCTTCGCGGCTACGATGAGTCAGAAATCCTCCCTTCCTCGTTAAGCCAATTATGTCTCACAGGGGCGATGTCAAGTTGTTTGAGACAAGTCATGCGAAGCGTTGCAGACTGCCCCGTGATCGGAAGCCCTGCATCACCCGCTCCCGTTTTCGGCGGTGTGTTCGGCTTGGCCGGGACCATGACCGCTCAGCCAAAACCTCCAGGCAACGGCGCGGGGTATCGGTGGGCTTGTGATGCTTGTGCTTTGCTGACTTTGAAGTTCCACAGGATGGGAAGCGAGATCGTTTCCGGCGGCTTTCTCGTGTTCAGCATCGGCGAGGGCGTCACAATGTCCGGAACGGCGGCGGGCGCGAACACGAGCGTCCCTTCGTTCGGCGCTGGCGTTGCGCTATGGGCGACGGCGCTCCTGCTCTTCAGCATACCAAAGCAATTCCCGAGCCGGGTTCGGGGTCGGCATCGTCGCAGGCAGCCTTGTTCTTGATCACCGCTGCGGGGATTTTCTGGGCGAGCAAGTGTCGCCCACCACGTCGCCGCTGCCGTTCTTCGCCTATCCCTTCTGGTCGTCACTTTCGTCGGATGGATTCGGGCGCTGCTGCAATAAAGCCGACATGAGTGGAACGTCACGTCGACATTGCGCCACCCGGACTCGTGACGCCGCCTCAATGGTCGGCGTAGGGGGCGATCCTTCGTCTATCTCTTGGGTCGAAGAAGGGTGGTGGGGAGCCGACCTTCAGGCCAGACGCATTGCATCGCCAATGCAACAATCAGATAATCTTCGCCTTGCGCCGAGCTGATGAAGTGGAGTGGCTGTGAGTGCGTCCCTTTACGAGCCGGTGAACGTCTACAAACCTCAGGGACCCGGTATTGGCGTCGTTGACGGTCCGTTTGAGTATCTGACCGTAGCAGGAATAAAACTTCCGCTGCCATTCACCACTCGGATGACGGTGGTGCGCCTATCGAACGGCGATCTATTCCTTCATTCGCCCATCACGTTTGCTTCGACGCTGGCCGAAGAGTTACGGAACTTGGGCAGAATTCGCCACCTCGTGTCACCCAACCAGTTTCACTACGCTCATATCGGTGAGTGGTCGAAGGCTTTCCCTGAGGCAACAACATGGGCATCACCCAGAGTCCGCCAAAGAGCACGCGCACGGCACGCGGATGTGACGTTCGCACGAGATTTGGAAGCCGATCCGCCTGAGGAGTGGCGGCGGGACATGGACCAGACACTGTTTCCCGGTGGCTACTTCAAAGAGTTCCTATTTTTCCACCAAGCTTCAAAGACGCTGATTCTTACAGACACGATCATCAATCTCGAATTGGACATGATCGATGAGCCTTGGCGCACGGTGACCAAGCTGACTCGGATGGCTTACCCGCACGGGCGGACCTTCTTTGGCATGCGGCTGCCAATTCTCCTGCATCGGCGGAAAGCCCAGGCAGTGATAAGCAAACTCCAGTCGTGGCAACCGCGGCGGGTAATTCTCAGTCACGGCCGCTGCTTTGATGCAAATGAAGACGAGATTGTCCGTAGAATATTCGGAAAGTCGGCTTGGTGACGCAGTGCTTTGGGGGAAGCCAAATGCCATTTCGGGTCAATTCAAGCGGCCGCGCACGGCGGCTCTGGAGAAGCGCCAGGAAGTCTGGAATTGGCGCACCTTTTCCGGTCCACGCTTTCAGAGATCGGAAACGCGGAAACTAGCATCGGAGGTCCAGATTGGGTGGCTCCTGGCCAGGGCCTGGCCAACGTTGCCGATCTCGTCGGGGACGGCTTTCGGGTCATCGCCCCGTCGCGTTTCGGCTATCTGGGGACACCAATCCCCTCCGTTGCTTCGCCCGCCGCTCAGGCCGACGCGCATGCGGCGCTGCTCTCCTCACTTGACGTCGACAAGGTCATCATTGTCGGCATCTCGGCTGGCGCGCGCTCGACAATCGAACTCGCTCTTCGCCATCCGGATAAGGTGGCGGCGCTCATTCTGATCGTCCCTGGAACATACGCGCCCGAGAGCCCTGTCATGGTCGAGGGCAGTCCTGGCAGCGCGTTTGTCTTCTGGCTGGTCAATGCCGGAGCTGACTTCGCCTGGTGGGCGACCGAGAAGATTGCTCCGTCGGCCCTCATCCGTTTTTTCATCGGCGTGCCGCCGCAATTGGTCGATGCAGCCTCGGAAGAAGAGCAGAATCGGGTGATGACCATAGTTCGGAGCATCGAACCGCTTTCGCGCTTCCCCGGCATCAACATCGACAGTACGCCCGATCTCCAACGCCTGCCGCTCGAAAAGATCGCCACGCCAACTTTGGTCATGTCGGCCCGAGATGATCTGTTCAACACGCTGCCCGCGGCTGAGTTCGCAGCGAGCACGATTCCAAACGCAAAGTTGGTCGTCTACCACACTGGCGGGCATGTCCGTGTGGGGCACGAGGAGGACGCAAGGGAGGTGGTCGGCGACTTTCTTGCCCGGGCCAGGGTGGCGCCGTCGTCTAAACCTCCCCTGGCCGCGTCAGCCCGGCCATAGCCGCCGCGATAGGGCTGGTTGCCGGACGAGCAGGCGAGCCGCTCGAGCCGATTCTCAGTAATCAGGGCGGTGCATTGGGCGAGGGATAGTTCTCGAATTATCATGGCGGGACTCCTCATCGAAGTCTCACAATGCGCGCGTCACAGGCTACCGTCGTTGTCTCAGATCAATGTCGCTCGGCGATAGCTCCAAAGCAAATGTCGCTTCGCAGCGTCAACTTAAGCGACCTGGCCCGCCGTCCAACCGATCATCTGGAAGCGTCGTCGTCGTCCAAGCTCCACATCATTCAGTGTGGGGACCGCGCAATCCTTTCCAGGCGATCGAATACAGACGCCGCCGGCAGTTCCTCCCCCTCAAGTTCGGGTGGAACTTTCCAGCCGGGATCGACGCCTTCCATGTTCGGAAGCTCGTGGGCGATGCCCTTGTGGCAGTCGATGCAAGTGGCCTCGCCAGACAGGAGGTAGCGCGTGTGGATCGAGGCCGCGCGCTCGGTCTGTTTGGACAGGTCCATCGCCACCGAGGAATGGCAGTTGCGAAGAACCTGCGCGCAGGCGATGCCGCTGTGCCGTGCCAATCGGCAGCTTCGCCCATTCCAAGATTGCGGGTCCCTGATATATTACTCTGACCATCTCGTTCGCAGGATCCGTTTTGCGCATATGCAG
>NZ_JBVVQD010000020.1:0-129474 GCF_055811755.1 Mesorhizobium sp. WSM4840 | reverse complement strand
TGCGCGCCCATGTTCTCGAACTTGTCTTCAAGCTCGATTTCCTTGGCGACGGTGACGCCGTCCTTGGTGATGCGCGGTGCGCCGAACGACTTGTCGATGACGACGTTGCGGCCCTTGGGGCCGAGCGTGACCTTCACGGCGTCGGCGAGGATGTTGACGCCGCGCAGCATGCGCTCACGGGCATCGCGAGAAAATTTTACGTCTTTGGCAGCCATTTTTTAGCTCCTGGGCTCAGTGCCCTTAAAGGTCTGTTGAAGAGGCGAATTGGTCTTCGGCGGTTCAGCCGATGATGCCCATGATGTCGGATTCCTTCATGATCAGAAGGTCTTCGCCATTGAGCTTGACTTCGGTGCCCGACCACTTGCCGAACAGGATCGGCTGCCTAAGGAACTGGCACTGGCCGGCATTGCTGATATCCAGGCCGCCAACCGCTTCATCGCACAGACCTATCTGCCGGCTCACAATACCCGCTTCGCCAGGCCGGCCGCGGTCGAAGACAGCGCCTTTGTCGCCGCCGACCCGCAACAATTGGCTCAGATCCTGTGCATTGAGGAGGAGCGCGTCGTTGCCCGCGACAACACGATCGCCTTCGCCCGGCTGCGATTGCAGCTGCCGCAGAGCCCGATCAGACATCACTTCGTCAAAGCCACGGTCAAGATCAGGCACTACCCGGATGGCACGCTCGCGGTCTTCCATGGCCCTCGCCGCATTGCTCGATACATGCCTGACGGCGCCGCAATCCAAGAGACCTGCCGCACAGGGCAAGCCGCGTGAACCGCTTCGACGCAAAACTGAAGCGGACAAATGATGTGCTACCAAAACCGGACAACTTGAAAAGCTACCGACAGACGGACGAGGGTGCGGGCGAGAGAGCAAAAGTTTGGTTCCAAAGCCCTAAGCGGGGCGACTAGGCCCCGAGGCGATTGGGAAATTGGGCTGTGTTCGACGTGTCGCTCGTGTGAGAAGCCAGCTACTGGGGGCAGCGATATCCGGCAATCACGCAAAGCTGGCGGCGCAACTGGCTGCACGTCGTCCAATTCTTTGCTTATCCCGAAAGCGTGCGGCGGATCATCTACACAAGGTAGCCATAGAGGCGCTGAACTCGAAACTGCGCCGCGCCGCCCGCACGCGGGGACACTTCCCGAGTGACGATGCGGCCATGAGCTGTTATACTTGGTCCTGAACCACGCCGCCGAGGAATGAAAACGACCGCCGCGCTAATGGTTCGAGGCCAAGACCCAGTTCGCCGTCTTCGGCGAAGGTTGGTCAGCCAATGACGAAATCGGCCTCGCGCACAGAATTCCTGAAAGTCCCCCGAAGTGCCCTGCGGTCACGCCTTCTCGACCGCTTTCATCTCAGCCATCAGCAAGCATCTGGAAAAGAGCCTGAAAGCGTTTGCCGAGCGCCGCTTCAAAGGCCCTTTTGGCTAGTCATCCTCGATGCCCTAGACTAGAAAGTGCCGAGGCCGGCATCGTCATCAGTTAAGCGGTGTGGTCCCGGTCCGCATCCACTATCCATGGCATGGATGCGCTTTATCGAAACAAACTATTTGATCAACCTTCCGGAATCTCGCATTGACAAGAGCACCGGACACGCACCGATCATCCGTTGCCTCTGTCGCTTGAAAAGGGACCCGAAAGGGGAAAATCTTTGGATGAGCTCAGACGTGCGCTGGAAATTGTCCTGGGAATGAGTTGCAGCAGGCCGACGATTTCGAACTCAGACCTCTTTTTCACGCAGGTGTAATTAGCGGAGAGTCTTAGCTCTCAGAACGGTTGAACGGCCAGCGTCACCCGGGCCTACCGCACCTGCCCTTTCCCGCAAAGAAGTCCGGCAGCCCATCTTTCCGCCCGTGATTGCCCTCGCCGGTCGGCAAAGCTTTCCCGACCGACCGGGCCGAACGCCGGAACTCCTCTTTCACTCGCAGCCGCGAACACTGCAAAATTACCAGTCATTTCAGAGTCGTTTGCCGCTTAATTCGTTCATGCGGATAAGACGGGAAGCACTCCAACCTACACAGACATCACTGGGCTAGCAGTGTTATCCGTATAATCTTCGGAATGGCAATGGGATACTTTACAAAGCACGACAGCAATCAAGTTGTATACCGCAGCTGGGAAGAGCCGGAACAGTCAAGCGCCAAGATGAGAATTTTGGCGCTTAAGCTTGATCATGTCGGGGACTTTTGGATGTCTCTAGCGCCCCTGAAGGACCTGCGTCAGCGCTTTGCGCATGCCCACATTACGCTGGTGGTCGGAAGCTGGAACATCGAGACTGCAAAACAGTTCGACCTCGCCGACGATTACGTTGCTTTTGATTTCTTTCCTCGCAACCCGAAGGTCGAAACGCGCAAAAAAGCGGCCGACATACGGCCGCTGCTGACCGGTGAGTTTGATCTTGCCATTGATATGCGTGTTCCGGATGAGACAAGGCCCATTTTGCTGGAAGTCCCCGCCAGGCATCGTGCGGCGATAGTTGATCCTTACGGCATGCATCAGATCGATATTGCGATAGCCCCATTCGATCTGAAATTGCGCAGAACCATCTTCTACAAGCTCGCCCAAAAATTAGGGATCGCCAACAAAGTCCCTCGCAGATGGCTTGATTGGTTCGTTGACCGTAAGCACGTACGTCTTCAGCATGTGTCGGAAATCCTCCTCTTTCTAGTCGCAAAGGCAGCCGCCTATTTTGACGGAGAAAGTGAAGCGGGCCGCCGACAGAGTACGACAGAAGGCAAGTCCCCGATCGTCGTGGCTCCGTTTTCGAATTCCAGCCTGCGCGATTGGCCGATTGAAAATTTTGGCAAACTTGTCGCTGCTCTTTCTGCCCGCGGTGAGGTGGTTCTCGTCGGCCGTGGCGAAAGCCGGGAAGCGCTTGAGGAGGTCGCGATGACAGCTCGCGGCCGTGGAGCCGCGGAGATTCGAACGGCTGTCGACTTGTCAGAATTGGAATTCAATCATCTCATGAATTCGGCCGCGCTCGTGGTGTCGAACAATTCAGGCACCGGGCATGTCGCTGCCCAGCTTGGCCGCCCTACTGTCGGCATCTTCACCGCGTCACATCTACCGGAAATTTGGGGGTTTCGTGGTCCCCTGGTCAGCATGCTTATGAGCGTTATTGAATGTCGCGGATGTGGTCTGGACAAAGTGCGGCGCTGTCCGATCAAAGTCCGCTGCAAGTTCGACATCACGCCCGATCTGGTGATTGCCGAGGTCGACGCCTTGATGAATTATTGTAAGGGGCGGGACAAACTTATTGTGGCTCGCGGGCGGTGCGGCGAGCACGAACATCGCGCGCGAGGAGGCAGCTCAACAGTATCTGGTGGCGCATCTCGATGTCCGATGATCCGGACTTCGAATATCTAATCATCGATTCCACCATCGTCCGAGCCCACCAACATGCGGCTGGGGCCAAAAAAGGACCTGAAAATCAAGCCCTTGGTCGCTCCCGCGGCGGCTTGAGCACCAATGGCCGTTCGCGGATTGGGGTGCCTGTGCGGTTCACGCTTACTGCAGGGCAAAAATGGCGATGCGCCGCAAGCCGCAGCCTTGATCGAAGGACTGTCCGCCGACGTGTGTCATGGCCGACACCGCCTATGACGCCGACTATTTCCGCCAAGCCATCGCCGCCAAGATCCGGTTGCTGTCATACCCAACAATCCATCACGCTCACTCAACTATCCACTCGACAGGCACCTCCATGCCCGCGTCATCTCGTCGAGTGCTGCTTCTCCAAGCTCAAGCAGTTCCGCCGAGTCGCAACCCGCTCCGACATTCTCCAGGTCCTGTTCTTCCCGGCATCGCTCTGGCGATGTTCGGAGAGAGGGCACGCCTGCCCTTTCTTTGCTTCAGGGCGCTCGTCGCGCCGGTGTTCAAGCTGGTCGGCATTCTGATGAGGGCCGCGCCTGTCGAGCGCGCGCGCGCCGGGCGTTCGGTCGTGGGCCTTGATCATCCCGGCCGGACATTCATTCAAATCTAGATGGGCACCGATATCTATATAACGCTCGCTGCCCTTTGAGAGGTTCTGCAGAGACGGCCTGGCGGCCATTGTGTCGGGCGTTCGCGTGCGGTCCACCCTCGCAGATGTGTATCTCGACCTGCCGCCCACGTGCGTCGAGGACGTGCTCGTCGTAGTTGTGCCGATTGGACGTTGGATGAGCGAGTGGCCGTCCGGCAGCCTGATCGATCGGAACGGTCCGGAGCTATGATACATCGTGAATTGCCGGGTGATCGCGCTGAGCGCACCAGAGCGGCGGGTTTTTTGCAGAGCCACTCGGACTGAATACGCGTCCCCATTCACCTTAGCTGTGGATAATTAAGGCTGAATTAACAGGCAAAAATCTGAGCACCTAAATCGATCCGAGCGCGAGGTTCCGCGCGCACGGACGTTCCGGACCTGAATCGCCGTCACCCTGAAATCGACAAGCATCGGCTATCAAAAGATCGGCGCTTGACGTCACGTAAGGTCCTATGTTTTCCGATGTGCGGGAACGACTTCCAGTCTCATCCTGAAGCGGCGAAAATGGGGGGAGTGATGGTGGTTGGCGAACCAAATGACGTGCGCGTCAAACGCGCCCATGGCGGATGGGTGGTTCATATTGTTGAGGAGGGCAAACTAACAGTTCTTCGGTTCAAAACGCAGTCTCCCGCTGAAAATTTCGCCGATTGCCAACGAGTCAGGCTCGGCCTTGCTGCCAAGCCACCGATCGACGAACGCTGATATGTGCACCGGATTAGACGTTGGATGGCTGGTGAGCCCTTGGCACCGGCGGGAAACACTTTGCCGAAGGCCCACTTCAATGCTGCTTGTGGCCGTCCGGCTGGCCATATTCGCGATGATGGTTGGCACCGCTGCCGATGCGGAAGACGGCTATGTGGCCTGCCTAATCGACACGGCGGCAAAGATCATGAAACGCCAGGTCGTCAAGGACCCAGCCGCGGCGCTGGAAAAAGCAGCAAGAATTTGCAAGCCGCCACCGCAAGTAACTGAGATAGGGGTCAACATGCAAACCGCTGTTCGCGGATCAGCAGATGCGAGACATTGCGCTATCCCACGAAGGCCGCCGTGCCGAAGGCGCGGTGGGCATCGGCCTTTCGAAGCTGAGCGTCAGCAACTTCGTCGAGCTTTAGACGCTCTTCAGTGCCGAGCAAGTTGCAACGGGGCGAAGAGGCTCGCACATCTGTGGAGCGCTGCTCACGCCCCGGAGACCAGGGCAGGAATGACCAAAGGCTCATCCGCCTCGTCAAGAATGGAGAAACTGTAACGGCCGCTTGTGTCAAGATCGACGGAGTAGCTCAGGCGGTCGAGTATGTGGTTATCCTGGTCAAACGTGACGATCCGCGGCTTCAGCGAGGTGATATGCGCTTCGTCCAGGTAGATGGAGTTGCACACAATGATCGGGTCGTCGGGCTGACAGGTGCGAGCCGCCGCTCCGTTGAGGATGCAGCACCGTGAGCCGCGCTCACCGAGGATGACATAGGTCGAAATCCGCGCACCGGAATTCTTATTCCATATCTCCACGAATTCCATCGGCAGGATCCCGGCTGCCTCGCAGTGGTCGGGGTCGAGCGTTATCGAACCATGGTAGTTGAGGTTCGCTTCGGTGACGTGGATGCCGTGCAGCTTGCCGGCCACTATTTTTCGCATTGGTTCTGTTGTCCTCATCATCATACAAGGTGAATGGCAGTTGGTTCGCGCGGCTAAATCCCAACGACGAGCGCACCGCCGCTAAGACCCGCACCCGCGGCCGCCAAAAGAACCTTCTCTCCCGCCCGAAACGGCTGCGTCCGATGGGCTAGCGACAGCGAGAGCGGGATCGTCGCGGCGGAAGAGTTGCCGTATTCGGCGATGGTCTTGACGATCGCTTCATCCGCAACGCCGAGGTTCCTTCCAACGGCATCGAAAATGCGCGCATTGGCCTGATGCGGCACGAACCGATCGATGTCCTGCGGCCGCATTTGGGCTGCAGCGAGTGCGTCCTTTGAGCAGGCGGCCATCATCTCCACGGCCTTGGCGAAAACTTCACGGCCGTCGGTGATCGTCATGCGAGTCTGATCCAGGTCGAGGTCGCCATGGAACGGCTTGTTACTTCCTCCGGCGGCAATCTGGATCAGCCCGTAGCGCGAGCCGTCGGAATCCACCGAGGCGCCGAGAATGCCTCGATCGGATTCATCGCAAGGACCGATCACCACGGCGCCGGCGGCGTCGGCAAACAGCACGGCGCTGGCGCGCTCTGTCGGATTGAGGCGACGGCTGAGGATGTTGGCCGCGATGACAAGGCTCGCTTTGCCATGCAGGCGGGTGAAGCCGTCGGCGAACATCAGCGCATATATGAAGCCGGCGCAGGCGCCGGTCAGGTCGATCGCGCCAGCACGGCCCAGTGCCAGCCGATGTGCGACCAGCGGCGCGCTTGGCGGCAGAAGATGGTCGGGCGTCGAGGTGGCAAGCAGCAGCAGACCGATGTCGCTGCGGTCAATTCCGGCGCTCGCCAGCGCCATGTCGCCGGCATACGCGGCAAGGCCCGACAGCGTGTCTTCGTCCGTTGCCCAGAAGCGAGACCGTATCCCGGTGCGGCGCTCGATCCAGCCAGGTTCGAGCCCGAGATTGCTCTCGATCTCGGCATTCGCCACTTTGCGCGACGGCGCATGATGACCAAACCCGAGAATGCGCGACGATCGGTTCATGGCCGCGAACCGAAGCGTTCGCCGGCCTCCTCGATGGCGTTGTGGAGCCCGTCCAGTTCCTCGCCGGTGATGCAATAGGGCGGCAGAAGATAAAGGACGTTGCCTAGCGGGCGCACCAGCATGCCGCGCTCGAGAAAAAAGGCGCGCAGCTTTGGCCCAATCTCGGCCAGATAACCGGCTGAGCCAGTGCGCAGATCGAGGGCCGCGATCGTGCCGGTCGCCCGGCTGTCGGTGAAATATGGATTGTCGCGAAAGCGTCGAAGCCCGGCGGCCTGCTTGGCGCTCAACGCCGCGACCCGCTCGGCCACCGGCTCGTCGCGCCAGATCTCGACATTGGCAAGTGCTGCCGCGCAGGCAATCGGATTGGCCGTGTAGGAACTCGAGTGGAAGAAGGTCTTCTTCCTGTCCTCGGAATAATGGGCCTGGAAGATGGCATCGGTGGCGAGCGTTGCCGCCAGCGGGATGGCGCCGCCAGTCAGGCCCTTCGAGGTGCACAGGATGTCTGGAGAGATGTTCGCCTGCTCGCAGGCGAACATGGTTCTAGTGCGCCCCCAGCCGGTCATAACCTCATCAGCGATCAAGAGCGTACCGGAGGCCTCAGAGATCCTCTTCAATTCGGCCAGAACCCAGGCCGGATACATCAGCATGCCGCCGGCGCCAAGCACGAGCGGCTCGACAATCAGCGCGGCGGCGCCCCGGTCGCGGGAGATTGCCTCGAACCGATCCAGTGTTTCCTGCTCGCGCCCGGGGGCCGGGAAGGGGATGGTGTCCACCTCGAACAGCAAGGGCTCATAAGCGGCGTTGAACACGCCGCGGGCGCCGACGCTCATCGTGCCGATCGTGTCGCCATGATAGCTGTGCTCCATGACGACAATGCGCGAGCGCGGCGCGCCGATGTTGCGGAAATAGCCGAGCGCCATCTTCAGTGCGACTTCGACTGAGGTCGAGCCGCTGTCGGAATAGAACACTCGGTCGAGGCCGGGAGGAACGAGGGCGACAAGCGCGTCGGCCAGGCGTTCGGCCGGCTCGTGGGTGAAGCCCGCGAAAATTACCTGATCGAATGTCTCGGTTGCATTCCGGATTGCTTCCATGATCCGCGGATGGCGATGGCCGTGAGTGACCACCCACCAGGAGGAGATTGCATCGAGGATACGCCTGCCCTCACGCGTCTCGACATAGGTGCCTTCGGTGTAAGCGACTGTCGGCGGCACGGGCTCCGTGGCGTGTTGGGTGAAGGGATGCCAGACAGCAGAGCGGCTCATGCGCGGATTCCGATGAAATCAGTGACGTTGAACGAGGCCTGCATGGCTGCGGAAAGCGCTCCGGACGACAGTGGCTCGAGACGCGGCAGACGACCAAGCACGCGCACCTTGCCCATTTCGGCGATCGTCCTTTGCGTATCGACCATCCTGTCGCCGATGAACGCGATGCCAAGCAATGGTATGGAGCGGGCGCGCAGAGCCTCGATTGAGAGCAGCGTGTGGTTGATGGTGCCGAGCGCGGTGCGCGCGCAGAGCACCACCGGCGCATCCCATTGCGCGAAGACGTCGATGTAGAGCACGCGCCTGTTGATCGGCACCATCAGCCCGCCGGCACCTTCCACGACGAGCGGCCGGTCGGTCGTGGGCAGTGCGAGTGCCTGCGCGTCGATCTCCACCCTGTCCAACTTGGCGGCACAGTGCGGTGAGAGCGGCTCTTTGAGGCGCCAGGCTTCCGGCAATACCCGATCTGCGGGCAGGCCGGCAAGCCGCGCCACGACCTCGCTGTCGGTCTCGTCGTCGAGGCCCGATTGCACAGGCTTCCAGTAGAAGCCGTCGAGCAGGCCGGCAAGCCCGGCTGCGAACACAGTCTTGCCGATACCGGTGTCGGTACCAGTCACGATGACCCGTGCCGTCATTGCGGACGATCCCATTCCTCGGCAAGAGCCTCGACCATGTCGGAGATATCTGCCTCGTCCACGTTGAGCGTCAACGAAATGCGCAGGCGCGACGTGCCCTCGGGCACGGTCGGCGGACGAATGCCGCGTATGTCGAAACCGCGCGCCTGCAGTGCCGCCGCCACCGCCATGGTGCACTTGTTATCGCCGATGACGAATGGCTGGATCTGCGAGCCGCTGGGCACCACGCCGCAGCGCTCGGCCAATTGCCGGCCCGCGAAAGCGATACGCTCACGCAGCTGAACCCGGCGCATGGGCTCGTCGGACAGCATGGTGAGCGCTTCGCGCGCCGCGACCGCCATTAGCGGCGATGGTGCGGTGGCGTAGATGAACGGCCGGCACCGGTTGACGAGAAAGTCGCACAGCGTTCTTGGCCCGGTGACGAGCGCGCCGGACGCGCCGAGCGCCTTGCCGCATGTATGCAGCGCGACGATGTTGTCGCGGCCCTCGAACGCGGTGGCAAGGCCGCGGCCATCCGGTCCCCAGACGCCGGTGGCATGTGCCTCGTCGACGACAAGGAATGCCTCGTGCCGATCGGCAAGCGCGACCAGGCTCTCCAGCGGCGCGTAGTCGCCATCCATACTATAGAGGCTTTCGACCGCGATCCAGACGCGCCCCATGCCGCCTTCGGCGCGCCAGCGCGTGATCGCATCCTCGACAGCATTGACGTCGTTGTGCGCGGCCAGCTTGAACTCGGCGCGTCCGGCTTGCGCGCCCTCATGCATGCTGGCATGGGCGAGCTGGTCGAGCACCAGCAGGTCGCCCTTCTGCGGCAGGGCCGTCAGCAGAGCGAAGTTGGCGATGTAGCCGCTGCCGAAGAACAGGGCGCGATCGGCTCCGAAAAACGCCGCAGCGTCCGACTCCAGCGCCTCGTGTTCCGGCGCGTTGCCGCGCAACAGCCGCGATCCGGTGGCGCCCACCGGCGTGCCCCGCGCAATCGCCGCCGCAACCGCCTCGCCAAGTCTTTTGCAGGAGGCAAGTCCGAGATAGTCGTTCGACGAGAAGTCGAGCCCGGCGCGCGGTGCCAGCGTCCGCAGCCGGTCCTTGCGCGCCAGTCCGCGCAAGGACGCGTCATACCGGGCAAGAAGCGCCCCGTTCATTGCGCCTCGAGTTCCATTGGCTCGATGCCGAGGCGCCGAAACAGCAGAATGTCCTTGTCCTCGCCGGGATTGTCCGCCGTCAGCAGCGTGTCGCCGACGAAGATCGAATTCGCGCCGGCAAAGAAGCACAGCGCCTGCATCTCGTCGGTCATGGCGGTGCGGCCGGCGGAAAGGCGGACATGCGACTTCGGCATCATGATGCGGGCCAGCGCGATGACGCGCACGAATTCGATCGGCTCGATCGGCCTGGCGTCGGCCAGCGGGGTGCCGTCGATCGGGATCAGCATGTTGATCGGAACGCTTTCGGGATGCTCCGGCAGGTTGGCCAGCGTCACCAGCATGTCGATCCGGTCCACCGGCTCTTCACCCATGCCGACAATGCCGCCACAGCAGACCTTGATGCCGCTGTCGCGGACATTGGCGAGCGTATCCAGCCGGTCGGCAAACGTGCGGGTCGAGATGATCTCTGAGTAATAGCGCTCGGAAGTATCGATGTTGTGGTTGTAGTAGTCGAGACCGGCCTGTTTCAGACGAGCCGCCTGCTCGAGATCGAGCATGCCGAGCGTCATGCAGGTCTCCATTCCGAGCGCCTTGACGCCCTCGACCATCGCCACCACCGCATCCATGTCGCGCGCCTTCGGGTTTCGCCACGCAGCACCCATGCAATAGCGGGTGGCGCCGGCGTCACGCGCCTTGGTCGCCTCGGCGATGACGCGCCGGACCTCCATCAGCTTCGACGCCTTCAACCCGCTTTCATGATGCGCCGACTGGCTGCAATAGCCGCAATCCTCGGGGCAGCCGCCTGTCTTGATGCTGAGAAGCCGGCTGAGCTGGACCTTGTTGGGATCGAAATTCTGCCGGTGAACGGTTTGCGCCTGAAACAGCAGGTCGTTGAAAGGCAGATCGTGGATCGCCTGGGCTGCCTTTCGCGTCCAGCGAGGAAGCGCCCCACCAATCGGATCCAAGAGCAGGTTGAGTTCGATGTTCATTGCACCTCGTCCTTTAAATTAGAACCGCTTGGCCGGTGAGCACTGTAGGGGACTGCTGGTCGACGGCCGATGCTTGAAGACCCGGCGACCCCGCGCCGGTACGCAGAGTCGGTTACCCGTCTCGTTCAGAACAGGATGCTCCGGCCGCTGGCCACGATGGCTCAATTGAGGTGCTGCCCGGAGTTATCGGCATCTTTGGCTTCGCTTGAGCGGAAGGATGCTCCTTTCTGATCATGTCGCAGGATTCAGTGAAAGCGATTTCCAACAGGTAGCCGAGAAGATCGAGCCCGTGCGAGGCCGCCATCTGACGCAGTTCGTCCAGGCGGCAGACAATAAAGGCAAGCGCTTCGGTGCGGTCGCTTGTTCGTTTTCTATCCGTCATCCCTCCCCCTCGTCGATTGAACCGTATCGCCTGGCAGCGCGTGCATATCCCCTCCTCAGTTCAGATGTCTGCTGCAATTCCCATTGATAGGCATATCCAATCCGATATCGAGGATAGGCGCGCTGTGGGTGAGCCAGCCGACGGAGATGAGATCCACCCCGGTCGACGCGATCGACGCGACCGTCGCCCGCGTTACCCGACCGGAGGCTTCGGTAATCGCGCGGTCGCCGACCATCGCCACAGCCCGGGCAAGCTCCTCAAGCGACATGTTGTCCAGGAGCACGGCGTCGACTCCCACTTCAAGCGCAAGATCGAGCTGTTCGAGCGTATCGACCTCGACCTCGATCTTGACCATGTGACCTACGGCGCCGCGCGCCCGCTCGATCGCCCTGCGGATGTCACCGGCAATGGCGATGTGGTTGTCCTTGATGAGCACGGCATCATCCAGCGCGAAGCGGTGGTTGGCGCCGCCTCCAGCACGCACGGCATACTTCTCCAGGGCACGCAGGCCAGGCGTCGTCTTGCGTGTGCACACAATTTTGGCCTTATGGCCGCGCACCGCTTCGACAAACGCAGCCGTAGCCGTTGCAATGCCGCTCAGACGGCACAGGAAATTGAGCGCTGTCCGCTCGGCCGTGAGCAGGCTGCGCGCTGGCCCGTTTACGATCGCAATGGTTTGCCCTGCTGCGACATCGCTGCCGTCCGGGCGGCGGACTTGCATCTCCACTGCCGGGTCGATCAGCAGGAAAGCAAACGCCACCAGGTCGAGCCCGGCGACCACCCCTGCCTGGCGCGCGTTCAGCGAGAGCGTAGCTTTGCAACCGGTGGGGATAATTGCATCGCTCGTGACGTCGCCGGCTCTGCCCAAATCTTCCAGAAGGGCATTTCGTACGATCGGCTCGATGACGACCGGGGGAAGCGGTGACAATGAGGCCATATCAGGAGCTCCGTTCCGAGGCGAGGCAGTTAACCGCGACGGCACTTTCAAATGCCGTGCTGAGCGTCAGCCGTGAGGGAAGGGCGGCGGCATTGCGCTCCGTGAAATCGGACCTGTAATGCGAACCGCGGCTCTCCTCGCGCCCAAGTGCTGCAATTGCGATCAGCAGTGCGACCAACGCCGGGTCGGCCATGACCGTGTCGCCGACGGCCAGTGGCAGCAATGTCGTGATCGCTTCGCGCAGCCTCTTGCCGTTGCGGACAATCCCAAGTGCATCAGATGCGATCTGGCGTATAGATGACGGGCTGGGCCGCACAGGCACGAACTCAGGAAGTCTGGGCCACTGCCAGCCCGCGCAAGTGCCGGCGACGCTTATCGCCACCCAAGCCGATGTTGCGACCGCTTCGGAAAGCGAGTTGCTGGCCAACCGGTTGGCACCATGCAATCCGGTACAGGCGACTTCGCCGCATGCCCACAACCCGGTTACCGAGCTGCGCCCTTCAACATCCACGGCGACGCCGCCCATGTGATAGTGTGCAGCCGGGCGCACCGGGATCGGTTCGAGGGCCGGATCGATGCCGGCCTGCCGGCAAGCCGCCTCGATCGCTGGAAAGCGTTTTGCGAATTTCGCGCCGAGGCATTGTCGGGCGTCGAGATAGACACGATGCCCCGCCGCGAGCTGGTCAGAGATCACGCGCGCTACCACATCGCGCGATGCGAGTTCGGCGCCTGGCGTATCGGCCAGGAAGCGCTGGCCGTATTCGTCAACCAGTACCGCGCCTTCGCCGCGCACCGCTTCGCTCACAAGCAGCATTGGCCGGCGCGGAGTATCGAGCGCGGTCGGGTGAAACTGCACGAATTCGAGATCGGCGAGCTCCGCTCCGGCGCAGGCGGCGAGCGCCAGTCCGTGCCCGAACGATGCAAGCGGGTTGGTCGTGTCGTTAAAAAGCCCGCCGATACCGCCTGTCGCAAGCACCACGCGGCGCGTGGGTAATGCGACGATGCTGGTGTGTCGGACCGCCAACACGGCCACGATTGCACCGCCCGCCACGATCAAGCGGAGTGCATCCATGCCTTCCATGATCGTGATCGAACGTGTCCGCCGCGCCATTGCGACCAGCACGCGGAACAACTCGCGTCCGGTAGCGTCGCCGGCGGCATGCACGATCCGACGGCGCGAATGCGCCGCCTCCAGCCCAAGCCGCAGTTTCCCATCCAAATTGCGGTCGAAGGGAGCGCCCAGGCGGATGAGGTGGTCGATCGCGCGAGGCATCGCCTCGACAACCCGTCTGACCATCGCTTCATTGCAAAGCCCATTCCCGGCTGCAAGCGTATCAGAGAGGTGCAGTTCGGGGCTGTCATCGGCGCCGAGGCTCGCCGCAAGGCCGCCTTGAGCGAGTGTACTGGAGGCATCGGTTCCCAACGGCGTTCTGGAGAGAAGGACGACCGGTTGCGGCGCGAGGTGAAGCGCCGTCATGAGCCCGGCAACGCCAGCCCCGATAATGACCGGCGCCCCGCCGATGTCGTGCATGTCGGGAGTCATACAGCGAGCATGCGCTCCACTGCATGACGAGCCCGATCCGCGACCTGCGGCTCGATGGTCACGACGTGGCGGTTCTCCTCGAGTGCTGTGCGGATATTGGCGAGCGTTATTCGCTTCATATGTGGGCACAAATTGCAGGGCCGGATGAACTCGACCTCTGGATGCTCGACCGCGACATTGTCGCTCATCGAGCATTCCGTCATCAGCACGACCCGCGCCGGCTTTTGCTGTCCGACATATTCGGCCATGGCAGCGGTCGAACCGGAAAAATCGGCCTCAGTTACCACCTCGGGCGGACACTCGGGATGGGCGAGCACCGCGACGCCAGGATTGTCCTCGCGCAACTGGCGGATGTCTGCGGGCGTGAAGCGCTCATGCACCTCGCAGTGTCCCTTCCAGGCGATGATCTCGACGTCGGTCTGGGCGGCGATGTTCTGGGCCAGATATTCGTCGGGCAGCATGATCACGCGCGGCGCACCGAGTGATTCCACCACCGCGAGCGCATTGCCCGAGGTGCAGCAGATGTCGGACTCTGCCTTCACCGCAGCGGAGGTGTTGACGTAGGTCACCACTGGAACGCTCGGATAACGCTGCCGCATCAGGCGCACGTCTTCGGCCGTGATCGAGTCCGCCAGCGAGCAGCCCGCACCGAGATCCGGGATGAGCACGGTCTTGTCCGGATTGAGGAGCTTGGCGGTCTCGGCCATAAAATGCACGCCCGCGAGCACGATGATTTCGGCATCGACCGTCATTGCCTTGCGGGCCAGCGCCAGGCTGTCGCCGACGATGTCAGCCACGCAGTGAAAAATCTCCGGCGTCTGATAGTTATGCGCCAGGATGACCGCGTTGCGCTGTCGCTTCAGTTTCCAGATCGCGTCGATGTCCTCGACGAAGACCGGCCACTCGATCGGCGGGATAACGCGCCGAACGCGGTCGTACAGTGAGGCGCTCGAAGGCAGGACGGCGCTCATCGAGCCTCCAGTTATAGTCAACGCGATTATAAGGCCTATATAATCGTTGTGACTATAAGTGGTGTCAAGCCCGTGCGAGCGGCAATTTTGTGCCGGCCACAGGCCTCTCGTCTAGAATAGCATGGTGAAAGCGGTAGAGCTGCGCCGGCCGGCCGCCGGTCTCGGCGGTCGTCGCCCCGGTCTTCTCAACCAGCTCCTGCTGCTCTATGAGCCGGCGAAAGTTCGGCTTGTTGATGAGCCTGCCGGAGAGCGCCTCCACGGTTCGCTGTAGCTGTAAAAGCGTGAAGAGCGGCGGCATCAGTTCGAACACAACAGGCCGGTATTTGATCTTGGAGCGCAGCCGCGCAATAGCCGTTGCCAGAATGCGGCGGTGGTCGGCGCTCATCGATCTGCCCGGCACCGGAGCGAGGATGGCAGAATCTCCGCCGCGCTTTGCTTCCTCCACCAGGGCGGCTTCGTAGAGCAGCTCGTAGCGCTGCAGCGCGAGCTCTTCGTTCCATGCCCGGTCGTCCAAGGCAAAAGCGACCGCCGCTCGCCGCCGGCGATCGAAGCGCGTCGCGCCGTCGTCCGCGCCGTCCGCCCATTCGATAAGGCGCGGCCACAATTCTTCCAGCATCGGGGGCCTGCCGGAGCGATGATCCTCCCAGGGGAAATAGTCGTACCAGCTGGCCCAGCTGCGCCTGCCCGAGGCGCCCGCATCTTCTTCGCGGGTGAGTGCGAGATAGCTGATCGAGATCACGCGCTCGTTGCCGCCGGTCCGATCGCGATCGGCGAAGGTGTAGAGCTGCTCGATATAACCGAGAGGCTGACCGGTCTGCAGTTCCACCCATGCCCTGAGGCCCGACTGGAGCGAACGATGAGCGAGCTCAAACGGGCCCGAGGGAAGGGCGGCCCCCTGTTCGATGGTCAGAACACATGGTCCAGCGTCGTTCACGGCGACGACGACTGCGATCAGGTCCGCGTTGACGTCGTTGGTCTTGCCGATGGCTCTGCCTTTCCTTGGTCCCTTTGCCTGATCCATGGTTCCTGACCTACTTGGCAGAGCTCCGGCTGTCTAAACCGATTTAGTTCTGTTCTTTATCATACCACTCGTCGCGTCAACACCACGCGCTCTGGCAATTTACCTCTTCGCACCTGGACAAAAATATGCCAAACGCGACACTGGCCGTGGGTGACGCTGGGTGAGGAGAGACGTGGATTGAGCGCTGCTGGTGTCGTCAAGGCGATCACGCCGCCGGATATCCGTGCGCGAAAGGGCAGCACGCCGCTGGTCTGCCTGACGGCCTACACAACGCCGGTCGCAAGGCTGGTTGACGGCCACTGCGACATCGTTCTTGTCGGCGACAGCGTCGGCATGGTTCTCCACGGCCTTCCCTCCACGCTCAGTGTCACGCTCGATATGATGATCATGCACGCCAAGGCGGTTCGGCGGGGAATGGAGCGGGCGCTCCTGGTCGTCGACATGCCGTTCGGCTCGTACGAGGAAGGCCTAGAGCAGGCCTTCCGCAATTCCGCGCGCGTTATGGCGGAGACCGGCTGCGCTGCGGTCAAGCTCGAGGGCGGCGAGACCATCGCCGAGACGATCCGCTTCCTCACAGCGCGCGGCATCCCGGTCATGGCGCATGTCGGCCTGACGCCGCAGGCGGTCAACGCGTTTGGCGGATATCGCGTGCAGGGCAGGGGCGAGGATGCCGAGCGCATTTGGCGCGATGCTCTTGCGGTCAGCGAGGCCGGCGCCTTTTCCGTCGTGCTGGAAAAAGTGCCCGAACCGCTCGCCCGCCGCATCACCGAGGAAATCCCAATCCCGACGATCGGCATCGGCGCCTCGGCGGCCTGCGACGGGCAGATCCTGGTCGTCGACGACATGCTGGGCCTGTTCGGCGACTTCCGCCCGAAATTCGTCAAGCGCTATGTCGAACTGGGAGAGGCCGCTTCGGCAGCGATCGAGGCCTACGCGTGCGAAGTGAAGGAGCGCCGGTTTCCGACCGCCGAACATGTCTTCGGCGATGAACCGAAAGCCATCAAAGGACGAGAAGCGACATGAGCACACCGGTCGCCCGAGTTGCGCAAATCCGTGGCGGCATGGCGCAGGCGGGGCATGAAGGTCGCCGTCGTTTAAACCATGGGCGCCCTTGCATGAAGGCCATCTCAGCTTGGTGCGCGCCGTACTTCAGCGCGCCGACCGGGTGATCCTTACCCTCTTCGTCAACCCGAAGCAGTTCAACGACGCCGCCGACCTTGCCACCTACCCACGCCGGGAGCATGAGGACGCCGCCAAGCTGGCGCCGCTCGGCACCACATGCTTTGCGCGCCGGATGCAAGAGAGATTTATCTGGAGTGGTTTGCCCACCGCGGTCGCGGTGAGCGGGGTGAGCGAAGGCCTATGCGGCGCAGCCCCGGCCATTTCGACGGCGTGGGGACATTGGTGACGAAGCTCTTTCTCCAGACCGGCGCCGGTCCGCCTTCTTCGGCGAGAAGGATTTGCAGCAGTTGCAAGTGCCCCGGCTTGCCCGCGATCTCGACATACCGATCGAGATCATCGCTTTCCCGACAGTATGCGAAGCCGATGGCTTGGCGCTGTCGTCGCGCAATCTCAGGCTGTCGGCCGAGCAGCGCGTTGCGGCGCCAAAGCTAGCCGAAATTCTGTTCGAAGCGGCCGAGAGGCTGGCCAAGGGACCGCCGGGCGAAGCTGTATTCGCCGAGGCGAAGAGATCCTTGCCGCCGGTTACAGAGAAGTTGAACGTCGCGAACTACGGGCCGACGACGATGTCGAGCTGCTTTCAGCGGCCACCCGATCGACCCTGGATTCGTCTCGTGTATGTACAGGTCGTGTCCCACCACGTGGTGTAGGTCGGCGGTAGCGAAGCCGGTCGCGAGCGCGCCCTCAACAGCGCTGTAGCGAGCGAGCGGCGTAGCGGCGGTCATCGATGTTCTTCGGTAGGGTTGGGTTGCTGACACAACCTGATTCGAAGGAACCACCGATGACCAACGACATGATGAACCTGCGCACGCTCGTAGAGAAGACCCCCGACGCCGATATCCTGCGCGAGATGATCGGCTTTGCCGCCGAGCGGCTGATGGAGCTGGAGGTGGGCGCTGCGGCCGGCGCCGACAGGAGGGCTGCACCGCTCACCGACGGAGGTCCGAGCCGAACCAACCCACGCTTGATTTGCCCCAGCTATTCGCCTCGCTCGCTATGTCGCGGCCCCCACATATCGGAAGTCCGACCGCCGGTTCAGAGATTTTTGATCTCGATACCGTATTTCCTCAGCGCGTAGCCAATCTGGCGCGGCGTCAGTCCAAGCAGGCGCGCTGCCTTTGCCTGTACCCAGCCGGATCTTTCCATGGCCGCGATGAGACGCTCGCGATCGGTCATCTTCGCGTCGCTTACGAGGGCTACCCGAACAGGCGCTGGCAGTGCCTGCTCGCTGTCAACAGGCGGGGCCCCAAAGGCGGCCGAAGCAAAAGCACCAGACGATTGCATGGCCGGGTTCAGTGGCGATGGTGCGATCGGCTCCGATTTCGGCGCTGTCTCCTTCGATGCGTTCTTCCATAGCATCGCGGAAAGGCATTGGCCGCGGCTGCAGTCAAAGTCCTTTCTGACGATTGACGCTCCCGCTGCCAGGGTCGCTGTCCGCTGCACGCAATTTTCAAGCTCGCGGACATTTCCGGGAAAAGCACAGTTCAACAGCACTTCAGTCGCACTCGCATCGAAGACCATCGTACGGCCGTTCTCGCTGTTGAAATTCTTGAGAAACTCGGCGGCAAGGAGCGGAATATCACTGCGCCTTTCGCGCAATGGCGGCACCAGCAAGGGAACAACGCTGATGCGATAATAAAGGTCGGCGCGAAACTCGTTCCTTGCAACAGCGTCTTCCAGGTTCCTGTTCGTGGCGCCAATCACGCGAACGTCGACCTTGATCGTCTGGTTGCTGCCGACGCGCTCGAACTCCTGCTCCTGCAGCACGCGCAGCAGCTTTGCCTGGAACGAGGCCGAAATCTCACCGATCTCGTCCAGAAACAACGTTCCCTTGTCGGCGAGCTCAAAGCGCCCCTTGCGCGAGTTGAATGCACTGGTAAAGGCACCCTTTTCGTGACCGAACAGTTCGGATTCCAGGACTGTCTCAGGGAGCGCTGCGCAATTGAGCTTGATGAACGGCCGCTTGGCGCGCCCCGACAGCTCGTGAATGGCCTTGGCGACCAGCTCCTTGCCGGTCCCGGATTCGCCGCGCAGCAAAACGGTGCTGTTGGACCTGGCCACTAACGCGACCTTCTCAAGCAGCCCGCGCAGCGCCGGGCTGTCGCCAATGATCCCCTTGACATGAGCCCTTTTGCCCTCATGCCCAGGCTGCTTGAGCTCGCCGAATTGCTTTTGCATCCGGATTTTCTCGGCCATCAGTCGCTCGCGGTCGGACGCGAACATGCGATGCAGCTTCACTGTCTGCCCAACCAGATTGGCGATTGTGGTAAGGAGGCGGAGGTCGTAATCGAGGAGGGAACCTGATTTGTTGTCCAGGATGCGGTCGATGGTCAGCGTGCCCACGACGTTCGCATCGACGCGAATGGGTACGCCGATGAACGACACTTTCATGTTGTCGGACGCCCCGAGCACGTCCTTGTCGGCGGCGTTGAAGGCCGGATCCACCGCTATGTTCTCGGCGACGAGCGCCATGCCCGTCGTTATGATCTGGTCGATCGCCGTCCGTGGCAGATGCTTCCGGTAGCGCTCATCGCTGCCTTCGCTCCAGCCGGCACCGACGGTCATGTCCGGTATGCCGGCACCGCCGAAGAGCGAGATGATGCCGTGCCGCACCTGCACCAACGATGGCAGGAGATCGACGACGTTGGCCAACGTGGCATCGAGCCCAGAGGGGGCGGTGAGTGCTTTCGATGTTTCGAAGATGTCTGGCGCCCTCTCGTGCAACGGCACAATAGGGACCACGGGATTCGTCTCGGACTTTGAATTAGGCCTTTTCATTTTTGGAAGCGATATGCAGCATGACGAGGTCTGCCTGGCACTTTGCTCGGAGTTGCGAGTATCGTGTTGTATGTGATCATCGATCTCGCGCTATGAAATCGATGCTCGAGGCAAATGCGCCTATTGTCCAGCGCGTGGATATCCTCGGCGAATCGCATTCGTGAGCGTCTTCGCTCCGCAGGCCGCTGCATAATCGACGAGTTTACTCCCCTCGGTCTGGCACGCGGGGATTCATTGAAGCACGAAAAGGCGTTGATGGAGATAGTCGTTACGCTTGATCCGCCAGCGAGACGGACGTCTGCAGCCGGCTTATCGCCAGCAATGAGCTTGCCGCCGAGATTATAGCGAGTGTCGACGCCAGTCAGGCCGCGGGCAAGCGCGGCCCTGGCAAGTTGGGGCGGCGTCATGCGGTCGATCGCAAAGCGGAGCGATGCTTGACGCATGGCTTTCCTTTCTCTTCCATGAAGTGCGGGTCGTCGTTCTCGGCTGACTGGCTTCCGCCGCGCAGCAACCGCGCGTTGTTAAACGAGACCGGAATGGGGGAGGTGAGTCAACCAAACTCCCGCTGCTTTTCTTTCATTTACGAAAGGAAATTTGGCTCTCACGATAGCATTTTATCAGCTTTTCAGATGTTTTCCGGTAGATAGATCTCAAACGGCAGAAAAGTCTGCCCTGGCGACTCCGAAGTGCCGGCCTTGATGGCCCGGGCCATCAGCGTCATCAGTTCCTGGCAAAGCCGGCGCTGCGGCGTGCCGACCGACATCGTGATGATGCCATCTGCGAGTGCTGCCCGTGACTCCGGCGTGATCTCGTTAACGATCGCGACGAGACCCCGGCTTTCGCCTTCTTCACGGAGCGCGGAGATCGCTCCCTCCATACCACCGCCGGCCACATAGAAGCCGACGAGTTCGGGTTCCCGTTGCATGAGATCCAGCGTGGCCTCGTAAGTGATCTGCCGTGCCTCAAGATTCACGAGCGGATCGAGCAGCTCAAATGTCGGTGCATTCTCACGGAAATAGGAGCGAAAGCCGACCTCCCGCAGCTCCTGCCCCTGAAAACGGTGGCTGCCGACAAAAACCGCCACCTTGCCCGGCCGTTTTGCGACCTTTGAAAACATCCACGCTGTCGTCCGCCCGATCTTGCGGTTGTCGAGGCCGATATAACCCTCACGTACACCTGCGGCGAAATCGGAAAGCAGCGAGAAAACGGGGATGCCTTTTGCCTTGAGTTCTTGGACGGCTGCCGTGATTGCCGGATGGTCCGGCGCCACCATGGCGATCGCGTGGCAGCGCGCGCCGAAATCCTTGAGCAGTGGAAGAAGGTCGCACGGCATGTGCGACGACGCGAATTGGATGAGCGGAATGCCATGGAAGCACTTCGCCGTGTTGACCGCCGCTTCGACCTCACGCGCCAAGCCCTGATAGAAGTGGTGAGCCGGTTTTCTCAGGATGAAGCCAAGCCGATATTGCGGCAGGTCCCGCTGCAGGCGCTGCTTGATAAGACCGGCGGCGTGATATCCGATGGCCTGTGCCGCCGCTAAGACCCGCTTCGCAGTCTCCTCCCGCACCGGATGACGGGCATTCAGAACTCGGTCAACGGTGGCAACACTGACCCCGGCTTCCCGGGCGATATCAGCAATTGTGGGTCGCTTCGCCATAGTCCGAGTCTGATTAAAACGACATCAGGAAAGAAACCCGGTAAAGGTAAGGTTCAGTAAAATCTATCATTCCTGCATTGATCCTGTTCGCTACCGGAATTCTTGTCGTGGCGTGGTGCGAGGTAGAAGCCGAAACGTGGAACGACGCGCCTTCCGACCGTCTTCGGCATCATCGTTGCCCATAGATCATGGATTCCTCTATGCCAAGATCGCTTTCGTTGCCTAGAGCGTGGGCGATTTGTTCAGCCGTGCCGACGAGAGCTGACCGCGGTGGCTCCGATCGAGCTCCGCGCCCGGTTCCACGAACCGGGCGTCCCAATCTTCGTTAGTATTAAATGCATCATAGATGGCTTGATGTGCGTGGTGACCGGTGGAGACCTGTGCGAGGCGCACATAATTCTGCACTCACTGCATTTCGGGATTCTTAATTTCATCTGCCCGCGAGAGGCTCTTGGAGCCTGCGGCTCGATTGTCCGGCGTTTGTGACCGGCCAGGCGATTCAACCGGTAGCGATGCTGCCGACTTGCTCGGCGCGGGCGCTACCAGTGGCTGGCCGGTTGATGTCTCGGCAGGCTGGTGGCCGCAGAAGGCAGCTTCCAATTGCGCCTGGTCCAATTCGCCTTCCCAGCGGGCGACGACGAGCGATGCCACCGCGTTACCGACGAAATTCGTCAGTGCCCTGCATTCCGACATGAAGCGGTCGACGCCAAGGATCAGAGCCATTCCAGCAACGGGAACAGCCGGCACTACGGAGAGCGTAGCGGCCAACGTGATGAAGCCGGCACCTGTGACACCTGCTGCACCCTTTGAGGAAAGCATCGCGACGAGCAGCAGGAGGACCTGATCGCTAACTGACAAATCCGTATTCGTCGCCTGCGCGATGAAAAGGGCCGCGAGGGTCATGTAGATATTGGTGCCATCCAGATTGAAGGAATATCCGGTCGGGATGACGAGGCCCACGACCGAGCGCTTGGCGCCGGCCTTTTCCATTTTCTCCATGAGAGAGGGCAGCGCGGCCTCGGAGGAGGACGTTCCGAGGACCAGCAGCAGCTCTTCCTTGATGTAGCGGATAAGAGAAAAGATCGAGAAGCCGTTGTAGCGACAGACTGCACCGAGAACCCCGAACACGAAGAGGAATGCGGTGAGATAGAAGGTCCCGACCAGCATCGCAAGGTTAGCCACCGAACCGATGCCATATTTGCCAATCGTGAAGGCCATTGCTCCGAAAGCCCCGAACGGCGCGGCTTTCATCAGTATGCTGACCAATTTGAAAACGGGTGCAGTGAGGTCCTGAAGGAAGGAAAGCACCGACTTGCCTGTTTCTCCGACCATCGCCAGCGCGATGCCGAAGAGGACGGAGAAGAACAACACCTGTAGAATGTTGCCTTCCACAAAGGCGCCGACAATCGTGTTCGGGATCATGTTCATCAGGAAGCCGGTCACGGACTGCTCGTGGGCCTTTGAGGCATAGCCATTGACGGCCTGGACGTCGAGCGAGGTCGGATCGATGTTGAGGCCGGCGCCAGGCTGAATTACATTGCCGACGATGAGGCCGACGATAAGCGCGAGCGTCGAGAAGGTGAAGAAATAGACCATCGCCTTGCCGGCAACACGGCCGACCTTCTGAAGATCGCTCATGCCGGCAATTCCAGTCGCCACGGTCAGAAAAATAACGGGCGCGATGATCATCTTGACGAGCTTGATGAAGGCATCGCCGAGCGGCTTCAGGTTTTCTCCGATTTGCGGATAAAAGTGGCCAACCGCAACTCCGAGGATGATTGCGACAAGCACCTGCACGTAAAGCTTGGCACAAAGGGTCTTGCGGGGTGCGTGGTTTGCGCTGGGGGCCAGTGGGGTCAACATGTAGGTTCTCTCTCCCTGACCGGTTTGGGGCGGGCTCTTCCTCCTTCCCGCGGCTTCTCCCATCGCGGCGCTCCGGTCGAACGCTGCTGCGATGTTGGTCGCAAGAGCCGTGCCAAGCCAAGAAAACGCGGAAATCGCCGGGGTCTCAGGTATTTCCTACAATTGCGCAGCAAGGGTTGTGTGGTTTTCCGCACTGATCGCCTTCCCTTCTGGCGGAACCCCGCACTATGGTTCGTCAATGCTCGGTCTGAAGAATGCGATGGCAGAAGAAGATATTGGCAAGGGCGCCTTCCAGCGCGCCCCATTGGTCTTCCCTGGCAGATCGGCCGGCGGTCGATCTCTCTGGCTTGCGGTTTTGCTTGCAATTCTTGGTGCGGCGCTCTGTTTCGTCGTCTTTGCAACGGGCCGCATTGCCGGCACCAGAGCGGAGTATGCCCTACGCGACCGTGCTCTTGCCGCGTTTCCTCTTGCAGCCGACAGTTTGAAAGGGGAGGTCGAGAAGCAGCGAGTGATTCCGCTGGTCCTGGCACGCGACGGTGCGGTTCAGAAGATGCTTCGCAGTCCGAGCACTGCCAACGAAGCCGCGCTTGATGACAAGCTTCGCGCCATCGCGCGCGACGCCGGCGCTTCTATAATCTACATCATTAATCCTGAGGGCATAGCGGTTGCTGCGAGCAACGCCGGCGCGCCGACCAGTTTCGTCGGCAGCGATTACCGCTTTCGCCACTACTTCACCGAGGCGATGGCGAATGGCGCGGCTATGCAATATGCGCTCGGCACGGTTAGCGCGCGGCCCGGGCTCTATCTCTCGAGCCGGGTCGATGGGCCGGATGGGCCGCTCGGTGTGGTTGCGGTGAAGGTGGAGCTCGACCGGGTCGAGTCGCGTTGGCTGGAGAGCGGCTTCGTGGTCTTCACGACCGATGAGCGCGGCGTGGTTCTTGCCACGAGCGTGCCCCAATGGCGTTTTGGCGCTCTCTCACCGCTTTCCGAAAAGGAGGCGCAAACCGCTCGCGATCGTCTACAGCTACCGGGCGCGACTTTCGAGCCGGTGCCACTTTCCCGCCGCGGCGGCAACCTGGTCACCGCAAGTCCTGAGAGTCGATCAGCCGGTTTCGTTGCGGTTTCGCAGAATCTCGGCAAAGCAGTTCCGGGCTGGCGCATGTCGTTGCTCATTCCCGCCGACACCGAGATCTCCTCGGCGGTCATGACAGCCCGCGTGACGACGCTGCTTGCCCTCGTTCTCGTTGGAATCGTCGCTTTCATCATTGTTCGACGGCGGCGGGCGGTCCGGCAGCGGCAAGAAGTGCTTGTATTCCTGAATGCGGAACTGGAGCATCGCGTTGAACTGCGCACGGCGGAGCTCCAGCGCTCGAACGAAGCGCTCGCCGGTGAGATCGCCGAGCGAGAGAACGCTGAGGCAAGAGTGCGCCGCTTGCGCGATGAACTCGCCCAGGCGAACCGCTTGTCTATCGTGGGACAGATAACGGCCGGGGTCGCCCACGAGATCAACCAGCCGGTCGCCGCAATCCGCACCTATGCTGAAAATGCCGCGCGTCTTCTTGGGATCGGCCGTTCGCAAGACACCGCCGAGAATCTGACCTCGATCGTCGCCATGACCGGCAGGATCGGCACGATCACCGAAACGCTAAGGTCCTTTTCCCGCCGCGCCAGCGGATCTATGGGACAGATACCAGCGGAAGACGCGATCGACGGCGCCCTGTTGCTTCTTTCAGGCCGAATTCGCGATTCCGGGGTGACGATCGAACGAAAGCGGATCGATCCATCTCCAATTGTCATGGCAAGCCGCATGCGACTGGAGCAGATCCTCGTCAACCTTCTCCAGAACGCGCTTGACGCTCTGAAGGACCAACCGGAGCCCCGGGTCGAGATAGCGCTCGCCGAACACGGGGAAATGGTCGCTATTTCCGTTCGGGACAACGGCCCCGGCCTTGCCCCCGATATTCGCAGGAGCCTCTTCATGCCGTTCATTACCAACAAGGAAAACGGTCTCGGTCTTGGCCTGGTCATTTCGGAAGAGATCGCACGTGAGCTCGGCGGCTCGTTGCGGCATGATGATGCCGGCCAGGGGAGAGGGACTTCCTTCACGGTCCAGCTGAGGCGCGCGGCATGAGTGCTGAAACAGGACCGGTCATTTTTATTGACGATGATGAGGATCTGCTCCGCGCAGCCACGCAGATGCTGAAGCTTGCCTCCTTCTCACCGAGCGTGTTCGGTTCCGCCGAGGCCGCGCTCGCCAGAATCGACGAGAACTTCGATGGCCCCGTTGTGAGTGACATCCGCATGCCCGGGCTGAACGGCCTTCAGCTCTTCGAGCGAGTGAAGGCGATCGACCCGGACATTCCGGTTGTCTTGATCACCGGGCATGGCGACGTCGAGCTGGCCGTTGCCGCCATCAAGGACGGCGCCTACGATTTCATCTCGAAGCCATATGCGAACGACCGGCTTCTAGTGACGCTGCATCGCGCTTCGGAAAAACGGCGCCTGGTCCTGGAAAACAGACGTCTTAGGGATGCGGTTGTCCGATCTGCGGGCGATATGCCGCTGATCGGGGAGGCACCGACCATGAGTCGACTGCGCGAAACTCTCCGCCAGATCGCCGATACCGATGTGGATGTCCTTGTGGAAGGCGAGACGGGCACGGGCAAGGAGGTGGTCGCGGATCTGCTTCATCGCTGGAGCAGACGACGCACGAAGCCCTTCGTTGCCCTGAATTGTGGAGCGCTGCCCGAAAGCGTCATCGATAGCGAACTTTTTGGGCACGAGGCAGGCGCCTTTACTGGCGCGCAGAGGCGCAGGACCGGTCGCATCGAGCATTCGAACGGAGGGACGCTCTTCCTCGACGAAATCGAGTCGATGCCGCCAGCACTCCAGGTGAAGCTTCTGAGGGTGCTTGAGACCCGGCAGATCACGCCACTCGGCACGAATGAAACCCGCAGCATCGACCTTCGCGTCGTGTCGGCTACGAAGGCCGATCTCGGCGATCCGGCCGCCCGCGGAGATTTCCGGGAAGACCTTTATTTCCGGCTGAATGTGGTGACGCTCCGCATCCCGCCGCTTCGCGAAAGGCGCGAAGACATCCCGATCCTCTTTGGGCATTTCCTGGAACGCGCCTCCAAACGCTTCGGCAGGCCAGTTCCGGACATAAGCGCTGGCGTGCGCGATCGCCTCATGAGCCACAATTGGCCCGGCAATGTCCGTGAACTCGTGCATTTCGCCGATCGCGTTGCATTGGGACTTGAAGGGGTAGGCACGCCCATTGCACCAGGTCGAAAGGAACAAGCGGTATCAAACCTCCCCTTGTCCGAAAAGGTCAGCCTTTATGAGGCGACCGTCATCCGCGATGCCTTGCAGGAATGCGGCGGCGACGTGAGGCGCACGATCGAAGCCCTGGGAGTTCCCCGCAAGACCTTCTACGACAAGCTGAAACGACATGGGATAGACTCGGCCGATTATCGAAAAACCGCCATTGGCTGAAGCCTTCTTGCTCGCATATCGCGGAAAGCTGCGATGAGGTGTTGGAATCCGGTGCATCGGAATTGCTAAACATGGAATGATTTATCTGCTGTCTCAACTTGGCTCGACGAAGAAGTTCGCCATTCTTGCAGAGTGACGGTTTCGAGAATCGGACCGATGGCGCGCAAGCGCCGGGCAAGACGGCGAGCAATCGGCACGCGGGCGCCGATCCTGGTCGAGGCAAAGCCGAATGCGCGCTGGTCGCTGGATTTCGTCCATGACCAGTTCGCCTGCGGCCGGCGCTTCCGTGTGCTCAACATCGTCGACGACGTGACACGCGAATGTCTGGCCGCGATTCCGGACACCTCGATCTCCGGCCGGCGCGTGGTTCGCGAACTCGACGCGATCATCGCGCGTCGCGGCCGACCGAACGCCATCGTCAGCGACAATGGCACCGAACTGACCAGCATGGCCGTGCTCAAATGGTGCCAGAAAACCGGCATCGAATGGCACTACATCGCCCCGGGCAAGCCCACGCAAAACGCCTTTGTCGAGAGCTTCAACGGTCGCTTTCGCGATGAGCTCCTGAACGAGACGCTGTTCTCGTCACTTGCTGAGGCCCGTTCCGCCATCACCAACTGGAAGGAGGATTACAACAACCACAGCCCTCACTCAGCCCTCGGCAACATCCCGCCGGTCGAGTTTGTAATGAAAATCAGGCTGGAAAAGCAGGCCGCATAAGGCCAGAAACAAAACCCGGGACTCTCCAAACCGCTGGAGGGAAGTCGGGGCTCAGGTCACAGCCTCTCGCCAATCTCGTTGCGTTCTTGTTTAGCGTTGCAACAGATTCTTCAAAGAAATTCATGGAATCTTTGCGACCGCAAATCGCTGTCAATGGTACGCTCACCACAACTTTCGAGTTCAGTGGCGGCAGAAATCTGGTGTCGTTTTATGTTCCGCCGCCGAACAGCATTTGCGAAGAGCGCGAAATGACATAGCCAGCAGGACGAGGGTACCACCCACGCGCAGATCGACTACAGCCAAGTCGGCCGCGATACGATACTCGATATTGGCTACGGACGATGCCATCGGCTTTGATGGTCGAAGTTGCGCCGTCGTTCTGGCTCTCACCGGGCAGTCGCGAAGAGCCTGAATTCACCTGGGAGAAGACGGACAGAGCCGACGACTTGCTGTGTGAAGCAGGACCGGCAGCTGCGTGAGCGCGGCTGGATCAAGCGCATACGGCAACCCTTTTCAACTCGCTAGAGTCGCGCCTGGCCGCGGCACGCGCTTCGACATCATGCTGACGGCTGTGTGATTGACACGGGCGGTTACCGGAAAGGCGGACAAAAGAGTGCGTTACGACATCGTTATTATCGGGGGAGCCATCGTCGGCTCTTCGATCGCCTACTATCTGCGCGAGGAAGGATTCTCGGGTTCGATCGCGCTGGTCGAGCGTGATCCGCAATTTTCCCATGCGGCAACGACGCTGTCTTGCGCCTCCATTCGCCAGCAATTCTCGATCCCGCAGAACATCCGCCTGTCGCAGTTCACGCTGAAACTGTTCCGGCGGCTGAAGGAAGAATTCGGCGCGGACGCCGACATCGGTTTTCGCGAGGGCGGCTTTCTCATTCTCGCCAGCGAGAACGGGCTGCCGATCCTGAATGCCAACCACGAGGCGCAGATGGCCGAGGGCGCCGACATCGTGCTGGAAGACGCTGACCAGCTGACGCGGCGCTTTCCCTGGCTGTCGGCAGAAGGCATTACCGCCGGCGCCTATGGCCGCAGCGGCGAAGGCTGGTTCGACGCGCATGCGATGCTGATGCTGTTCCGCAAGGCGCTGCGCGGCAAGAACATCGATTTCATCACCGCTGATGTGACCGGCATCGGGCGGCAGGGTGACCGCGTTGCCGGCGTCAGCCTCGACAATGGCGAGACGCTCGAGGCCGGCATCCTCATCAATGCCGCTGGGCCGAACGCCGGCAAGGTCGCCGAGCTCGCCGGGCTGGCGCTGCCCGTCGAACCGCGCAAGCGAAACGTCTTCATTTTCGAGGCGCGCGAGAAATATGCCGACATGCCATTGCTGGTCGATCCCTCGGGCATCTATGTGCGCCCGGAAAGCTCGGTCTACCTCACCGGCGGCGCCGAACCGGAAGAGGGCGACGGCCCGGCCGATCCCGGGGATTTCGACGTCGACTGGCCGCTGTTCGAAGAGGTGATCTGGCCGGTGCTGGCGACCCGCATCCCTGCCTTCGAGGCGATCAAGCCGACACGCGCCTGGGCCGGGCATTATGACTACAACACGCTCGACCAGAACGCAGTGATCGGCCCGCATCCGCAGGTCAAGAATTTCGTCTTCGCCAACGGTTTTTCCGGCCACGGCCTGCAGCAGGCGCCGGCGGTAGGCAAGGCGCTGGCCGAGCTGATCGTCCATGGCGGCTACCGCACGGTGGATTGCTCGGCGTTTGGGTACAGCCGCGTTGCCGAAGGGCGGGCGTTCAGGGAATTGAATGTGATCTAACAACAACGGCGCCGCGACGGTCTCCTTTGGTGCCGGCGGGATAGAGAAGGCGCGAAGGATCGCGACAGGCGGTGCCGCGGTACAAAGGCCTTGATGTTTAGCTTGCCCTGTTCGGTTCGGACCTCCGCTATATCAATGTGGAAGAAGCCGATCGGATAGGCCTTGAACCTCTTCTTCGCCGGCCTGTCGCCCTCGACATCTGGCAATCGGCCGATGCTTGCGCTGCAGACAGCGGTGCAATGAAGAGCGCGTCAGATGCGGGATCGTCGGCTGCAACGCGTAGAGGCAATCGTCGAGCGGCAGCAGCGTGTTGCGGCGGAAGCCGACGATAACGGTCCTCTTCCTCGGCAGACAGAACTGTCGATCTCGGCTCCCTGGGGCCGGTGGGCAGATCGGCGGTCGAACTCCGCTTCTCCACTTCGCGACCGTCTTGCGGTTGATGCATAGCGCTTCGAAGGCGGCCTCAGGCTCGCTTTACTATGTTGTATCGCTCGACGGATCGCCACTGTCGTTGTGGCGCTCTCATGCAGAACCTGGCCCATAGTGCATCCTTTTGGACGACAACGATGAACCATCAAAGCCTGGGATCAAACATCTAGACCAGCCGATTATGCTTCGGCCAGCCGCTTGGCAATGCTCGCGGCCGGCCTGCCGCCGCGCGCCAGCCCCAAGTGGTGAACGGTCCGGCGGGATCTCTCCGCGACAACCCCGTCCTTAAACCGTTCGGCAAATATCCGCTTTCAGCAGAGCGGTGCACTACAGACGAAACGTCTTGCGACCAGTCGAAGCTCAATCTTCTTGCCCGCACACGGAGGAGATCATCGGGATCGTCGTTGCAGCCGCGCTCATGGCCGGCTGACTGAGGTCGATGCTGCGTGCTGCCGCCGTGAAGTTCCGCTGGGGTTAGCAGTGCGTCCAGCACAACGAGAAGGTTCAGGTCAAGGCCCTGCAACCCCTGTCACTAGCTATCCATGGCGTGGATGCGTTTCATCGAAACAGACGATTTTACCGATGTTACGTCACGTTGCATAGAAAGAATTCAAGGATGTAAGCCAGGGAAAGTGGTTGATGTTTGTGTTGGCTCCGAAGAGCATTTTCTGGCCTGCGCCGAAGACCAGCCCAGGCGCGCGTCCATCGGGGCCAGGCACTTCCGCGATAGACGCAAGCTACATCGCATTGGCGCAGCACGACAAGCTTCCCCGAATTGCGCAGGCGCTTGCCTCAAAGGCAGCAGCAAAGCTGAGGCTTGTGGTGTTCTGGAAAGAGGCAATTTAGATGCTTGTTGATGGCTCAAGGATGGATCGGTTCGTTGTTTCTCGACGGCGCACGGGTCTCGGTGATTGCCTGTGGTCTCTCGCGTCGGCTTGGGACTACGCACATCGGACGGGACGAGCTTTAGCAATAGATTGGCGCGGCTCTTGTTACCTTGACAACCCGTTTGCGAATGCCTTTCCGGCTTTCTTCAAGCCAGTTGAAGAGATCAGTGGTGTACGGGTCATTTGCGATGACCAGATCAACCACGTCTCGTTCCCTGGTCCCTTCTTCCCGTCGTGGTGGAACAAGCCATCCATCGACTGCGTGTACCGTCCGGATGAACAGATTTTCCAAGAACGTGACGAGCTTAACGATCTTTTCCAGGCCCAAGATGATTGTGAAGCCAACACGGTAGTGTGTGATGCTTGCTTGATGTGGCGCTGCGATGAGCAAGCCGAGCGAACGATATTTCGGAGCATCAGACCGAGGGTCGAAATTGAGGACCGGATTGAAGCGCTCTACCAGGAGCATTTTGACGGGCACAGCATAATTGGAGTCCATGTCCGCCACGGCAACGGCGAAGATATTATGGATCACGCACCTTACTGGGCTGATCCAAAGGTTGCCTTAGAGCAGGTATGCACTGCCATTCGTATGGCCAAAGCGCAACCGCATCCAAGGCCTGTAAGGGTGTTCTTGTGTACAGACAGCGCCCAGGTTGTTGATCACTTGTCGGGCGTATTTCCCGAACTTTTCACCGTCCCAAAACGCTTCCAGGCGGATCAGGCCGGCCCCTTACACAGTGCAGCACTGGGCACCGACGGTGGTTTTTCCGCTCTCGTTGAAATGTATCTCCTCGGTCGATGCGACACTGTAATTCGCTTTCCTCCGACTAGCGCCTTCACCCGTTATGCCCGCCTCTTCGTGCCGCGCATTATTGAATTCGATCTGAATGACCCGCGTCGTTTGATCTTGATTGATAACGCTTTCGAACGTTCCCCGGCTCCATGAAAGCGTTGGCATCCCGCTCGAACTCTCCCTTGCCTTCGCGCAGAGGCCCCGTTCGCCCTGCCCAATGCGCCCCTTTCTCGCCACGCAATCCCGCCGCAGGCGAGCATTTTCTTGGGCGCTTCAAAATCAAAAGGATTCAAGCTTGTCAAAGAGAAAAGTCGCTTTAATCACCGGGGTCACGGGGCAAGACGGTTCCTACCTCGCAGAATTGCTTTTAGAAAAGGGCTATTCTGTGCATGGGATAAAGAGACGATCGTCTCTTTTTAATACGGGCCGTATAGATCATCTCTATCATGACCCTCATGAAAGTGGCGTTGATCTTACACTTCACCACGGGGACTTGACAGACTCGTCCAGTCTTACGCGCGTCATCCAACTGGTTCAGCCGGACGAAATTTACAATTTGGCAGCTCAGAGCCACGTTGCAGTCTCCTTTGAAGAACCAGAATACACCGCGAACTCCGATGCCTTGGGTGCGCTGCGTATCCTCGAGGCAATTCGGATCCTGGGGCTCGTCGAGCATACGCGCTACTACCAAGCCTCGACGTCTGAGCTCTACGGGCTGGTGCGGGAAACGCCACAGACCGAGACGACACCGTTCTACCCCCGATCACCCTACGCTGTTGCCAAATTGTATGCTCACTGGATCACCGTAAATTATCGAGAAGCTTACAATTTGTATGCATGTAACGGAATTTTATTTAATCATGAGTCACCCGCGCGCGGAGAAACATTTGTAACGCGCAAAATCACGCGCGCCTTGACTCGGATTAAGCTTGGAATGCAGCGGACTCTATTCTTGGGAAACCTTAATGCGCGTCGCGATTGGGGGCACGCTCGAGACTACGTCCAGATGCAGTGGTTGATGCTGCAGCAGGAGCAACCTGAGGACTTTGTGATCGCTAGCGGTGAGCAACATTCGGTGCGCGAATTCGTCACCGTCGCGGCCGCTGAACTCGGCATTGATGTTCGTTGGGTGGGGGAAGGGGTCGACGAAGAGGGGTACGATGCAAAGACGGGAGCTCTGATCGTAAAAGTAGATCCCCGTTATTTTCGTCCTGCAGAAGTCGAGACACTTCTCGGCGATGCCCGCAAGGCGAAAGAAAAACTTGGGTGGGAGCCCAAAATCTCCTTCATCGAATTGGTTAGGGAGATGGTTCGGGAAGATTTGCGCATGGCAGAGCGTGACGCAGTGCTGATGAAGCAGGGGTATTATTCGCACAGTCCACGAGAGTTATGCTGACAACGGCGGCGCCATGCTGGCTTGTTGTGAGTGCTATGGTGGCCTTCTTAAGGAGCGCCCAGAGCGTTATCAATGGAAAACAAAAAGATGAAGAAAGTCTATGTGGCAGGCCATCGCGGCCTTGTTGGATCCGCCACAATGAGAGCCCTCGAGGCGTTAGGATCCTATGAGATAATAACACGTACTCACGACGAACTGGATCTATTTGACCGGAGCGAGACGCGCAGGTTCTTCATGTCGCGGCGGCCAGATTACGTCGTTATGTGCGCCGCAAAGGTTGGTGGTATACTGGCGAACGCTAGCTCCCCTGTCGATTTCCTTCATAACAACCTCGCGATTCAAGTCAGTGTTTTTGATGCCGCTTACGCTTCCGGCGTCGAACGGATGATTTTTCTTGGCTCCTCGTGTATCTATCCACGCGACTGTCCGCAGCCGATACGGGAGGAATACCTTCTCACCGGTCCGCTTGAAGCGACGAATCGTCCCTACGCTTTGGCAAAAATCGCAGGTGTCGAATCATGCTGGTCTTTCAACCGGCAGTACAAGGCGCGCTATCTCGCGTTGATGCCGACCAACTTATATGGTCCCGGCGATAATTATCACCCCGAAAATTGTCACGTTCTGCCTGCTCTGATACGCCGTTTTCATCAAGCTAAAATGAACGGCGACTCCTCGGTGGGAGTCTGGGGATCCGGAAACCCTCGGCGAGAGTTTATGTATTCGTCGGATGTAGGCGATGCTATTGCGTTCCTGCTTGGCCTGCCAGATTCGGATTTTGACGCCCTGACAGCCCCCGACACGGCGCCCCTGATTAATGTTGGCGTTGGTGAGGACGTCACAATTCGCGAGGTGGCGGAACTCGTCAAGGCGGCGGTCTGCTGGGAGGGCAATTTGGTATTCGACACGACGAAGCCAGACGGTACTCCGCGCAAGTTACTGGACGTAACGCGCTTGCGTAACCTTGGCTGGAAAGCCAAAACGTCTCTTGGTGCCGGGTTGCAAGCGACGTATGAGGATTTTCTTCGCCTTCATGGGGCTTGATGTGGATGTGCGCATCCTGGTTGGACTGCATGTCCGACCGGGTGCAAGCGTGTCGGCCAAACAGAAGAGAGGGACGCATACATACCGAGGCGGCCGCAATATTGGCCTGTGCTAACGTTGCAAACCGGACCTCTCTGCGACCGGCGATGCAGAGGATCACCCAGAAGCTTGCCCAAGCCAATGGGAAGGGGGAGGGCCGCATAACCGGCCGCACCTGGAACGGCTTGCTTGAGCGCCGTTAACTCAAGCCGCCAGTTAGAACTGCTCGACCTCACGGGAGCCGCTGCTTACGAAGCTGGCATCGACACGAAAGCCAACCAGGCCCGCATCATGCCTCGGGGCAGCCTTATCCAAGGCGGTGCATGCGGAAATGGCGGACGTCGACGTATGCTTTTCAACTCGCGCTTAGTCGCAGGCGGGATCGTGTCCCGCTGCGTGGTGTAGCTGGCGGCATTGTCGCCGTGCTCTCCGGCATGGGCCGGGCTGACCGGATTGCTTCAGTCTGCCTTGTTAGTGCCGAACTCACTCGACTCAAGGTCATGGCGCCGCAAGCGCGGATTTGCGGCGCCATGATGCGGGCGTTTACAACTCATTCAGCAGCGGGTCTCGTTGATGGCGAAGCGGCCTGCCCTGAACGAATCGCTCGCGTCTGCCGCGCGCCAAGCTGTCGCGCAAGGCGATCATCCTGACGCTCTGGGATGGCAGTGGCAGGTGACCGCCTATGCGGTGAGCACGCTTGGCCTTAGCTCGATTGGCATCGACCCCAACCGGCCCTGATCATCGTGCCGTGCCACAGCTTTTGCCGCCAGGTGAAGCCGATCAGCTGCGACCGCTCGCCGCGACAACCCTGGCGCCAGACTATGCTCTGCTCGGCTGGTTCGAGCCCGTAGCCGCTGTGTTCATCCGCAGCATCGAATGCCATATCCGCTGCAGCCTCGAATGAAATAACCGTCGAAGCTTTTCAGCGCGGGCTCGAAACAGCAGCGCCTCTCGGAGTTGTTGAAAAACCCGGAAGTCAATTGCCCATTTTACTTTTTCGGCAATGTTGAGGCGTCTGGGAATGGCTCAAACGATTGCCCGTTTGGCTTCATGCAATGTCTCGCCCAGTCCGACGAGACGGGCCGCGGCTTGACCCGTCGGCATGTCAATGACCGTGATTGCGCTTTCTGCAAGGAAGCGACGCTCGTTCTTGGTCAGCGTTGCTGTATCGATTGCCGCAAAATGTGGGCCACTGGAGCGCTTCATGATCTGTCGGGCATAGGTGCGCAGCATCTGATCGTTGAAGCGGCAGCCGAGGAAGAAAAGACCACGGCTGGCTCGCCGTTCCTTCACCAGGTCAGGGATCGGCGTCTGGATGTCGATTTCGCTCAGCACTTCAACGTAGTCGGAATCTGCGACGAGGAAGTTTGCGGCCGGCCTGGCACCGCCGTGGGGGGCGTAGAGAACCGTCTTCGCCGCTGGTGCGGATTCAAGCAATATCCCGGACAAATCGTAGGCTTTCGTCCAAATGTCGCCGAACTCGTGCGCCCGTGGGACGCCCTGTATTTCAACGACGTCCGTTCGGCGGGTCTGTATTAGGGCCGCGCGCATGGCACCGTCGTACCAGCTGTCGACGATCACGGAGAGCGGCAGCGTTGCAAGCCAGGCATGGAAGATGGTCGGCACCACCGGGGTCGCGAATATTTCGGCCATCCAAACTTGAAGCGTCCGGCGGTGCCGGCGCTGTTCGATATACTGCGCTACCGACCACATGTTGGTGCGAATCTTCGAAGGGGCTGGCGTGCGCTTGTTGAGCGCTGCGGCAACGGCTTCGGGGGTATGCGGTACGGGCGGTCCCGCGGAGCGGATCTCAAGCAAACCCGGGCCGAGATAGGGAATGACCTGATCGGCCGCGAGCGCTTTCTTCAAAAGGTCAAGCTGCCTTTCGGCAAAACTGTCCCGAATGACGACGAGATGGCCCGAGGTCATTGTGTTCATGCTCGTATCCCTTTGTCGCTCTCTTTGTGTCAACCCGAAGGTCAGTCCTCGTCGGAAATCTTCCTTGCTTCCACGGTAATCGGCAAAGGCGTATCCCGCGGAAGGTCGGGCAGGACTAACCGCCAGCCGTTCTTCAGCGTCACAGCCCCACCCCATAAGTGTTCGTTGTCGACCTTGATGATCGGCTCTTCGAGATCCTTTTTGGGAATATATGCCGACAAGCCAGCACCGGTCCTGCGGATCATTACCCTCATCCGGCCGTTCCTTTGTCAAACCCAGTGCCAATTTCGGCAGTGCAAAGAATCCCAGCCGTCTCAAAACTCATGAGTTCACGCGCACGCATGCCGACGATGGTGCCGCGATCGACCCATTCCACCGCATAGATGTAGAACTGCTGGAGAAAGGTGCCGATGTCGCGCACATACCCCTCGTCGCCTTTGCGCACCAGGTTTTCGCCGATCTCCTTGCCAGGATAGGTGCCGTCATTTTTTATGTGGCGTGTGGCGCGGACCCGCTCACCCGGCATGAATCGCGGGGGTGAACAGATTTCGACGTCCTGTTCGCGTCCGAGGCTCATGGCAGTTCCTTTCTTGCGGCTGCAGCTTTTCAACAAGGATCAATGGTCCGGCGCAGGCGCCCCGACCGCGTCGGTACCCGAAATGGAGGTTCAGGCGGGGACGCAAGTCTTTGACACCGGACATACCGAGGCGCATTGCTGCGTTTCGAAGGTCCCCTCGCATTCGGTGCACTTTTTCGGATCGATCACGTAGGCCTCGCCCTTGAACTTGATCGCGCCGGAAGGGCATTCGAACTCGCAGGCGCCGCATTGGGTACATTGGGAAGCGATGATCTTAAAGGCCATTTTCAACTCCGGTTCGGTTAGAATGAGGCGGCTCAGGCCGTCGCAGCCAGTGGCTCACTCCCAAACTCGGCGGCGTAAAGCGCGCCGATCGCGGTCTCGATGTAGTCATACCCGTAAGCATCCGTTGCTCGGATCCCACCTTCCTTGAGACGATCCTCCGGGCAATTTCCAATTCTCGCGCACAGCACGATGTCTACGCCTTCCAGCGTAGAGATGACGCCGTCGAGGCTCTTGTCCTCGGCCCGGCCGCCGAGGCAATACTGCTCGACCTTGCGATGACCGACGAAGCTGATCCCTTTCGGCGAGGCCTCATAAACCTGGAATTCCTTCGCATGGCCGAAATGCTCGTTGATGCGGCCCCCACCCTTGGTCGCCACCGCGACCAGAAGCGATTTGCCGGAGCCTGCGGTCTTGACCATCCCGAGCGCCTCGCTCTTGGCCGCCATGCGGTCGCCCCGCTCGCGCGCGACCACTGCCCGATAGGTCTCGCGCTTGCTGGCGTCGTAGGTGACCTTGTCGGGAAGCCGGTCGAGCGTGAATTCCTGGCCACGATCCTCGCCGAGCAGGCCGACAGCATCGGCCCGGCACTGCCGGCAGTGGCGCATCAGCTTGGCGCCGCCTTCGAGACGATCCTGAAGGGCCTTCAGCTCCATTGCCTTGGGGCCGCGCTGCCCGTTCAGGCCGTAATGCGTACCGTGCGCCGGGTCGGAAATCAGCGGCATGACATTGTGCAGGAACGCGCCGCGCTCCTTGACCCATTTATTCACCTCGATCAGGTGCTCATCGTTTACGCCGGGGATCATTACCGAATTGATCTTGGTGAGGATGCCGCGCGCCGTCAGCATCTCCAGCCCCGACATCTGTCGTTCGTGCAGGATCGTGGCTGCCTCAACGCCGGTATAACGGCGGTTGTCATAGAAGATCCACGGATAGATCTTGGCACCGATCCGCGGGTCGACCATGTTGATGGTGATCGTCACGTGATCGACATTCATTTCGGCAAGCTCGGCGACGCGGTCTGGCAGCGCGAGCCCGTTGGTGGAGATGCACAGCTTGATGTCGGCGATTTCCTTGGCGACCCGTTGGAATGTCGCCTTTGTCTTCTCCCAGTCGTAACAGGCATCGCCCGGTCCGGCGATGCCAAGCACGGAAAGCTGCGGCACTTCGTTGGCAACCCCGATCACCTTGCGCAGCGCCTGGTCGGGGGTCAACCTTTCCGAGACGACCCCAGGCCGGCTTTCGTTGGCGCAGTCATATTTGCGATTGCAGTAGTTGCATTGAATATTGCAGGCTGGGGCGACCGCCACATGCATGCGCGCGAAATAGTGGTGCGCTTCCTCTGAAAAGCAGGGATGATCCTTGATCCTCTCCCAGACTGCCGAGTCCATCTCGTGCGGCTTTGCGGAGGAGCCGCAGGATGAAGATGCGCAGCCACCGGATTTCGCTCTCGCCGGCGACTGATCAAAGACTGTCGTGCCGGAAAGGCCCTGTAGCGAAATCATCGGTGCGGACATCAAACGGCTCCGTGCGTGGTGTGAACATCGCACCTCAGAGCGCAAGAGATATGCCAACTCGAAAAGCGTCTTTATCCGTTGTGTTGGCTTTTACGTCGGCCTTTTGTGTCCAATTGTGTCCGTTTCCTGCGACACGGTTTTGTCAGGTCGCCGACAACGGTCAGAACCAACGCGAAAGGTACCGTGTTGTCTCAGTTACGCCCAGTGCGTGAGCAACCGCGCCCCCACGTTCTGATGTCATGAGCGACGTTTAGAACTTCTTCACTCCGATACGATGCCGGCGCAAAGCATAGCCGACCTGCCGCGGCGTGAGACCGAGGACACGAGCCGCCCTGGCCTGAACCCAGCCGGCCTTCTCCATCGCATCAATCAGCCGGTCGCGTTCCGTCAGACGCGGGTTCATTGCAGGGCAAACGGGATGGTGGGGGTCGCAGGTCTCGCCGGGCGATGCCTCATTCTGTGAGGCGCCGACTCGCATGGTAGGCGGCGGCGATCCAACCGGCATCATATTGGCACGTGCGAACTCGTCGACGGCATCGCCGCCATGCGAACGACCGGCTCCTTTCCACAGAAGAGAAGACAGGCACTGGCTGTTCTTGCAGGCGAAATCCGACGCAGTTATTGTCGTTGAACGCGCAAGTGTGGCCGTCCGTCTCACACAATTCTCTAACTCACGCACGTTGCCAGGGAAATAGCATTGCGACATCAGGTCAAGCGCCGACGGCGTGAAGGCAAGATCGCGATGGTTCTCCTTGTTGAATCGGTCGAGGAGAGCTTTCGCAAGGCGTGGAATATCGCCCGGCCGTTCTCTGAGGGGAGGCAGGACTATTGGCACCACATTGATCCGGTAATAAAGGTCGGCCCTGAACTCTCCATTACGGACAGCCGTCTCGAGGTCCTTGTTGGTGGCGCATATGAGCCGCACGTCAACCTTTAGGGTCCTGGTGCCGCCCACTCGCTCCAGTTCTCCTTCCTGCAGAACGCGCAACAGCTTGGCTTGAAAGGCAGGCGAAATCTCGCCGATTTCATCAAGCAGCAGGGTTCCGCCATTCGCCAATTCGAACCGGCCGGCGCGCTGCAGGATAGCCCCGGTGAAGGCACCCTTCTCGTGCCCAAAGAGCTCCGATTCCAAAACGCTTTCGGGCAGTGCGGCGCAGTTCAATTTGACGAAGGATTTCTCCCTCCGATGTGAAAGCTTATGGATGGCCTGTGCAAAGAACTCCTTGCCGGTACCGCTTTCGCCTCGCAGAAGCACTGTGGAATTGGTCCTGGCCACGACCGAGACGATCTCGAGCACTTGCTTGAGCGCGGGACTTTCTCCGATGATTCCGTCGATCTTGACATGCGGATGCCGGGCCGAATGGGTCCTGTCCTCGTCGAGCGACTGCTCTGATCTCGGTTGCTTCTCGATAAGTCGCTGACCAGCTGTGCTCAAAGTCCGATGGAGACGGATGGTCCGAGCGACCAGATTGGCGACCATGGCCAGGAAGCGTAGGTCCTCCTCGTAGCCGAACCTGGGGGTACCGTTCCTGACGCGGTCGATCGACAGTATCCCGAAGGTCTTTTCCTCAGCCTTTAGCGGGACACCGATAAAGGCAGTTGCGATCGTATTGCTGCTCGATTGAGGATCAGCCTGAAATAGCTCAGACGTGCTTGTGTCTTGTATGACGATCGGCACCCCGGTAGCGACGATTTTGTCTATTACGGCCTGGGGTACGACGCTGCCGGCGCCTGATTGAGGCACAGTGCCGCCGGTAGTTGCGCTAATCTGCGGCTCTCCTTCAGCGTCCAGGACGACGATTGCGCCATGACGCATTTGCACAAACGAGGAGAGGATATTCGCGACATTGGCAAGCGTAATCTCCAGCCGGACCGGGGCAGTCAGAACCTTCGATATCTCGTAGATTCCCCTGAGCAAGCTGTCCGTATTGCGCACCGCTTCGACCGCAGGTTCAGGCGGGGTGTTCCGAGATGCAATTTCATCGACCTGATCTCGAAGCATGTGAGCCATGCAAACACCTCAACGGTTGTCCAAGGTGCTCCTCCCGAGCCCTTTTTTGTATTTTGAGTTCAAGAACATAGTATTTTCAGCTTTTCGGTAATTGCGAACAATATTGACGGGTCTTGACCGCAATTGCGAACCTCTCGTTTCTCGCTCTTTGCGCCAGTCATCCGAACTTGAAGAGGACGCCGAAGCCGCCGCGCGGGTAATTCCACACGATCTCACCGCTGGCCTCGCACAGCACGCGACAGGTGCCGCATTCCATGCAGCCGTCGGAAGTGGTTTCCACTTGGCCCTTGTCGTTCAACTCATAGCACTTAGCCGGGCAGATGTGTGTCAGCGCGAGCAGGTTCGCGCTCGGCCTCTCGTGGGGTTGCACTTTGATATGCGGGCGGCCCGGATCGACCAGATAGCGGTTCTGGTAAAGCTTGTCCTCGACGCGTAACTTCGTCACGGCGATCGTCATCCTGTTTCTCCTTCAGCGCCACGCGAGTGCCAGGCGGACCACATCGCTGATCAGCCCCCAGCGCGAACGCGCCTTGATAAAGGCAGCAGTGGTCGCCTTTTCCTTCTCGATTTTCGGGGTGCCGTCGACCCGCATGAAGTTCTGCGCTGCCTGCGACATCAACTGCGGGTAAGTCATGAAGAAATTGCGGGAATTGGTGTGTATCAGAGCCGGCATGTCCTTATATTTCATCAGGTCTTTGACTACGAAGGACTTGTCCAGCATGGTCTTGTAGAGGGCGAGGTTCCTCCCGATCATCGGCTGGTTGCGGCCCTTGATCTCAATGATTGCCTCGCCCGCGATGCGACCAGAAGTCATGGCAAGGTTCGAACCCTCGCGGTGAATAGCGTTGTTCAGTTGGGCGGCATCGCCGACCGCGACCCAACCGTCGCCGAAGAGCTGCGGAATTGCCTTGTAGCCACCTTCGGGAATGAGATGCGCGGAATACTCCTTGACTTCCGAGCCCGCGATCAGCGGCCGGATCGAAGGATGGTTTTTGAAGGCGTCGAGGAGGACGTAAGGGCTCTCCATTGTCTGGGCGAAATCGGAGACGAGGCAGCCGATGCCGAGAGAGATCGACTCCTTGTTGGTGTAGAGGAAGGCCAGTCCGGCCATGCTGCGGGAGATCGTGCCCGCCGCTTCGATCACGCAGCCTTCGTCGCCCTGGAGGCCGAACCGCTGCTCAATGACCTCATCGGGTAGGAAATGCATTTCCTTGACAGCGAGCGCCACGCTTTCTGGCTTCAGCATCTTGCGCAGGCCGGCCCGTGTACCGAGCAGTCCGTTGACACCTTCTGCGAGCACGACCACGTCCGCGTAGATCGGCCCGCCAGCCCGGTCGGTGCGCACGCCGATCACCTTGCCGCTGGCATTGCGGACAAGTTCGGTCACCGTCGTCTCGCACAGAACCGTCGCGCCGGCCTGGCGCACCTTGCGCGAAAACCACTTGTCGAATTGGGCGCGGATGATCGTGTAGCGATTGGGCTTCGCCTCGTTGAAATCGTCCGATCGATACTGCATCCCGGTGTGGGAGGTGTCGTCCATCACCCAGAATCGCTGCTCGATCAGATGCCGCTCGAGAGGCGCATCATTCCGGAAATCCGGAATGATTTGCTCCAACATGTCGGCGTACATGATGGCGCCCTGGACATTCTTCGAGCCCGGATACTCGCCGCGCTCCAACTGCAGCACCGTCAGGCCCTGGCTTGCCATGGTGTAGGCGGCGGCGTTTCCGGACATACCGGCCCCGACGACGATGGCGTCGAATTTTTCCTCGATCATGGCCGTCTCCCTTAGCTCGCAAGCTTGTCGTGACTGTGCGGCGACAGCCGCCGGGTGAAGGCTTCCGTCAATGCCGGCAGGAAACGGATCGCATCGGTGACGATGCCGAGGTGGGCAAAGTCGAAGATCGGGGCGTTCGGGTCGGTGTTGATGGCTACGATCAAATCAGCCCCCTCCACGCCAACCCGATGCTGAATGGCGCCGGAAATCCCGGCCGCTATGTAAAGCTTTGGCCGGATGGTCTTGCCCGTTTGGCCAACCTGCCGATCGGCCGGCATCCAGCCCTTCTGAACCAGCGGGCGCGAACAGCCATATTCGGCGCCGATTGCCCGCGCTAGATTCTTCACAAGCTGCAAATTCTCCGCTGAGCCGAGACCGAGGCCTCCGGCAACCACGATGTCGGCGTAGGCGAGATTTGCCTTTGCCGATTGGCGATCGAGGTTGAAGCCAAGGACTTTTGTGATGATCTCTTCCTCGGTCATTGACAGCTTGTGCCGGATGACACGCCCGACCGGCTTAGCCGTCCGCGGTGGCATGGCCATAACCCTCGGTCGTACGGTGGCCATCTGCGGCCGGTAGTTGAGCGTATAGATCGTGCATAGCAAGGAACCGCCGAAAGTCGGACGGGTCGCGGCGAGCGAACCGTCGACATCTACATCGAGTTCGGTACAGTCGGCAGTGAGCCCTGTCAGCAAGGTCGTCGCTACTGAGCCAGCGAGATCCCTGCCGAGCGTGGTCGCACCGAGAAGCAGGATCTCCGGTTTGTGGGTATTGACCAGATCCGTCATCGCCTTGGTGAAAGGCTCGTTGCGATAGTCGGCAAGCAGCGGTGCCTCGACGAGGTAGACAAGGTCGGCGCCGTAAGCGAAGGCCTCGGCAACGGCATGCTGCGTGGCCTCACCCGGCGGTCCGAGCACGATCCCCGCAAGCTGGATGCCTAGCTTGTCGGCGAGCTTGCGGCCTTCGCCAAGCAGTTCGAAGGACACGGGATGGACCTCGCCGCGTTCCAGTTCGATGAAAACCCAGACGTGCCGATAGTCCCTAAAGTGCTCAGGCAATTCCCTCTTGATGCCGGCACGGCCGGCGGAAGGAGGGGCTTCGCGGTTCGCGTTCGACATCGTCTCTCCTTGCCGTCCCGTCACTGGCCGCCGTCGAAGGCGAGTTCGTGTTCCAGCGCTGACTGGCGGGTGAAGATTGCGGCGATCAGTTCGTCAGCGAGGTCGTGCTGCGTCTTGTCGGTCATGTCGATCTGCGTCGCCTTTTCCGCCCGCGTCGTAGGGGCGAAAACGCGCTTGACGACCGTCGGCGAGCCGCGCAGGCCGCATTTGTTGAGGTCCTCAATGCCAGCTTCGGCCGCGCTCCATTTCACGATCTGGCTGCGCGCGGCGCGCATGGCGTCGTCGAGCGAGCCCCTGCGGATTTCGTTGGTGCCTTCCAGCATTGTGATGAGGCAAGGCAGCCTGCTTTTCAGCATCTGCGTGCCGCCTTCCGAACGGCGCTTGACGGTGATCTCGCGCGCATCGAGATCGATAGAGTCGATCTTCGCCACATAGGTGAACTGCAGGAGGCCGAGGCGCTTGGCGATGCCGGGCCCGACTTGGGCGGTATCGCCGTCAATCGTCTGCTTGCCGGCGAAGACGATGTCCGGCGCGCCGAAGGTCTCACCAATTCTCACGATTGCCCGAGAAAGCGCGAAGGACGTCGCCAGCGTGTCGGAGCCGGCAAAACAACGGTCGGTCAAGAGTACCGCGCGGTCGGCGCCATAGGTGAGCGCCTTGCGCAGCGCATCTTCTGCCATCGGCGGACCCATCGTAAGCACCGTGACCTCGCCGCCATGGGCGCCGCGCAATCTCAGTGCCTCTTCGAGGGCGAACAGGTCGTAAGGGTTGATGATGGTCGGCACGCCCTGGCGCATGATCGTGTTCGTCACCGGGTGGACACGTATCTGCGCGGAGTCCGGCACCTGCTTGATACAGATTACAATGTGCATTGCGTCTTTCTCTGCTCCAATCCGCAAGCGGCCCTGGCGTTCATCTCCTTCGCAGCATCATTCGTGCCAACCATTTTGCGTTGCTCTGTTCCCTTTGAGATGGGGTTGTTTTCTTCCGAAGGTGCCGCCGTGATGACCGGGTTTGTCGGCTTTTCGACATTGTCGCGTCGCACTAGTGTCGCGTTCATTCTGTCCCGAACCGCCTCAGGATCGACTCGAACGGGACAAAGGTGTGGTCCCGAGTGGCCGGTTTGTCCGGATCGTGCTCTTTGAGCACCTTGAAGACCCGGTGGGTGAGTGGCGAGGATGTCGCGAAATCCTCATAGGCGCGTTCCAACGTCGCACGCGCCCGCGCGGCGATCACCCCGTCGGGAAGACCGGCGAAATCCTCTTCAGCGAGATATTGGCCCATGCGCTTCAGGATATGCAGCCGTGAGACATTGAGCACCTTCGGATCATAAGAGATGCAAAGGACTGCGAAGAACTCCTCCGCAGCCGACATGCTCTTCAGCCGGGCGAGGATGTCGGTGACATCGATGGCACGACTTTCAGCGAAACAACTGCGCATTGCATTCTCCTGGGCCGGAAATGGTGGTCGGGTTTGCGTTGTCGCCCAGGCCTGGCGCGGATTGAAGTCCTCTCGCCTGGCTGGCAGATGGGGAAAGCTCACGCAGCTTCTTAACGATCCCGGGCATGACCTCGAGCACCCGGTCGACGTCCTCCTCGCCGTTGTTGCGCGAAAAGGAGAAACGGATTGCGCCGTGTGCCGCGTTATTGGGGATATTCATCGCCACCAAGACGTGGCTCGGCTCCAGCGAGCCGCAGGCGCAAGCAGAGCCGGAGGAGCAGGCGATGCCCTCGCGATTGAGGAAATGCAGTATGCCCTCACCTTCGATATCTCCAAAGGCGATGTTTGCGGTGTTCGGCAACCGCTTTAGCAAATCGCCGACGACGAAGGCGTGTGGGATGCGCTGGAGAAGTTCCTTCTCCAGGCGGTCGCGCAACGCCTTTACCCGTGTGTTCGCGTCGTCCATGAATTTCAAGGCAAGATCGGCTGCCACGCCGAGACCGACGATGCCTGGCGTATTCTCCGTGCCGGCGCGGCGGTTGCCCTCCTGGCCTCCCCCCTTGATCAGCGGACAGAAGCGCACGCCGCGCTTTACATAAAGTGCGCCGACCCCTTTCGGTCCGTGTAATTTGTGACCGGAGAGAGACAGCATATCGATTGCCGTCGATTTCAAGTCGATCGCAAGCTTGCCGACCGCTTGCACCGCGTCGGTATGAAAAAGGGCGCCGACTTCCTTGGCCAACTCAGCAAGCTCGACCACCGGGAAGATCGTTCCGGTCTCGTTGTTCGCCGACATGATCGAGACGATCGCCACGCGCGGGGTGAGGGCGGCCTTATAGGTATCGAGGTCGAGCCGGCCGTGGCGATCCACCGGGATCCTATGCACCTTGATGCCGCGCGTCTTCTCAAGGTGGGCGCAAAGCGTCAGCACGGCCGAATGCTCGACTGCGGAAGTCACGATCTCTGTGCGCTCAGGCATCACCTCGAGCGCCGAGAGGATCGCGGCGTTGTCGCTTTCCGTCCCGCCCGAGGTGAAGGTGATCTCGTCGTCGAAATCCGCCCCGATCAGCGTTTGCACCTGCAGGCGCGTCTTTCTCACCGCCGCCCGGGCGGAAGCGCCAAAATCGTGGCTCGACGAAGGGTTGCCGAATTGGTCGGTAAAAAACGGCAGCATTGCTTGAACGACTTCAGGATCGACCCGTGTCGTTGCGTTGTTGTCCAGATAAACAGGCCTCATGGATGTGATCCTTCTCCCGAGCGCAATCTCGCAAAGCGCACGCCCGGTCTGTCATGATGATGGTTAGCCGAAGGAGTTGCCGCGGGCACTCGGCCCGCGCTTCTTGGAGCCGGCGCGGCCGCCCGCCTCGACCTTGATGCGCCAGCCTTGCGCCGGCCCGGGAAAGCGCGGTCTTTAGGTCACGTTGTTTTCGGTGTGCTGGATCATGGACTGTTTCTCCTTCAGGCCGGGACGCGTTCGCGAACAGCTACGCATGGACCGTGCCAAAGAAGGAAATCATTTCAAAACAATATGATGGGTCCAACACTGCTATGTCGCATGTCCGACATCGGCGTGAATTGTTCAACGCGGAACGCCGTTGAATCGGGCGTGAATTCCGCTTCGCGTGAGGAGCAATCCTGTCGGCCGTTCGCCAAGGATGCTCGCGCGACCGATGCGTCCTGTCGGGTTTGTCGAGTGCGCGACGCGGCGCTGTTCCGCCCCCGTTGCCTACTGAGATCTCGTTGTCATTGAAGAATATGCAGAAAATTCTTCTGAGATTCTTTCTGAGCCTTTGGCACGGCTATTGCGGTTCTCTCCTCGTAAGGCAGCGCGTGCCCGCGGCCGATGTTCATCTCTCGGGTGACATCGCGATCGATGGAACGAAGGAAAGAAAGCAACATGTCAGGCCCAGATCAGCTATCCACATTCCGAGCGATGTTTTCGTCCTCACGCAGACCGTCCATTTCAGGTTTCTTGAGACCGAGCGTCCTGGTGCGCTCGTACAAAGCCAAGCGTCGTTTTCACATCGATCTGCGCGGCGCCGCCTTTCGCGACGTTTTCGCCTTCACCATACGCCACTGGAGCAGGCAGCCGGTCCGGCTCGCGATCATTATGATCGCGGTGCTTGTCGCAACGCTCCTTGACGTTCTGACGCCGCTCTATTCCGGACGGCTCGTAGACGCGGTCGCCCAAGGAGCGGCAGCCGACGCCGTCGTGTGGGATGCGGCTCTTGCGGCCTTTTCAATGTTGATTGCGCTCACACTCGGCGCCGTCGTCATGCGCAACGTCGCCTTCATTGCCATCAATGACTTCATTCTGAAGATGATATCGGACATCGCCAGCGACGCGTTCCATCGCGTCCAGCGCTTTTCGACCGATTGGCATGCGAAAACCTTTGCCGGCTCGACGGTGCGCAAGATCACGCGCGGCATGTGGGCGCTCTGCCTCTTCAATGACACGATCCTTCTCGCGTTGTTCCCCTCGCTCATCATGCTCGTAGGCTCGAGCGTTCTGCTCGGCTGGTACTGGCCAATGATGGGGCTGATCATCGCCTGCGGCTCGGTCGGCTATGTGGCGCTGATCATTATCCTGTCGCTCGGCTATGTGGCGCCAGCGGCAAGCCTTGCCAACAATTGGGATACGAGGCTTGGCGGCTCGCTTGCGGACGCGATCAGCTGTAACGCGGTGGTCAAAGGCTTCGGCGCCGAAGCGCGGGAAGATTATCGCCTGGCGAAAGTCATCTCCAAGTGGCGGCACCGCACCCGCCGGACCTGGGTGCGCGGGACGGTCAGTGCTGCATTCCAGGGGATCATGCTTCTTGCGATGAGAGCGGCTTTGATCGGCTACGCCTTATTTATGTGGTCGCGCGGCCAGGCGACCCCAGGTGACATCGCCTTGGTGCTCGCGTCTTTCACCGTCCTGTATGGCTACTTGCGTGATGTTTCCATGCACGTGCGCACCATCCAGCGCTCTGTAAATGAGATGGAGGAACTGGTCAAAACCTACAGCCAGCCGCCGGACGTGGCCGATGTTCCGGGCGCCAAGCCGATCCGGATCACGAAGGGTCACATCGATTTTGAGAGCGTCCATTTCCACTACGGCAATCATTGGTCGCCATTCTACAGCGACTTGTCGATTTCGATTGAGGCCGGCGCACGGGTCGGTCTGGTAGGCCCCTCTGGCTCCGGCAAGACCACCTTCGTCAAGCTCATCCAGCGGCTTTACGACCTGGATGCTGGACGAATCTTGATCGATGGGCAGGACATCTCGCTGGTGACGCAGGCCTCGCTGCGCTCGCAGATCGCGATCGTACAGCAGGAGCCCCTCCTGTTCCACCGCTCGCTGGCCGAGAACATAGCCTATGGGCGGCCGGGTGCTTCTCGGTCCGACGTCGAGCAGGCGGCGCGGCTCGCCAGCGCGCATGACTTCATTGCGCGCCTGCCGAACGGCTACGGTACGCTGGTCGGCGAACGCGGCGTGAAGCTTTCAGGCGGCGAGCGCCAGCGTGTGGCAATAGCGCGCGCCTTCCTCGCCGATGCCCCGATCCTGATTCTGGACGAGGCGACATCGAGCCTCGACTCGGAATCGGAGGTGCTGATCCAGAAGGCGATGGAGCGGCTCATGGTCGGGCGCACCACGCTCGTCATTGCGCACCGGCTCTCGACGGTGCGCGAACTCGACCGGCTGCTTGTCTTCGACCGTGGTTGCATCACCGAGCAGGGCGACCATTCCGCGCTGATCCGTCGCGACGGCATCTACCGCCGCCTGTTCGAGCGGCAGGCCTTGGAGCTGACAAAGGGGTGGGATGAGACCAATGTGCAACGCGGTTGAACGCGGCGTGAATTCAGCTTCCCTCCCCAGCAATCCTGTCGGGCCGTTCCTGAAAAGGCGGCCGCAACCTGTCGTTGGATTTTTCGAATCCACGACACGCCTGGTGCCGACCTGTCTTCCTGCCGCGCTCTCGAGTAAACCAATGAATGGGATGCACACAATTTCTTATGAGCTTCGCCCTGCGTTCCCGGCACGGCGCTTGAGGCTTCCTCCTGAGGCGGCAGCCGCGCGATCATTTCGATCCTGGTTGATGCGATCAATGGAGCGAAGGAAAGCAACGCGCCGGGTGCGCGCCAGATACGCGTTCTCTGGCATAGAGGTGTCGCCAAAATCGACTCCCTCCCAGCATGCGCTCACCGCCCGCGTCGACGTCGGGCACAAGATCTTGATTGTCGGCTGCGACCCACCGCTCTTATGCCGAACTCGAAGGTGCAGGATACGGACCTGCGTCTCGCCGCGCGGGATTGCATAAACTGGCTATAGCGTCTCCCATGTACCGTCGGCATCACCGGTTCTTCTTCGAGACTCTCCGGAAACTCGCGGATATCGGCGCGAAACTGGTCGATGATGCGACTGCAGCTATTGCCTATCCCGACGTGGCGCGGGCGTGAAGAAACCGATTTTCGAGGAAGGATCATGTCAAACTTGGATGAGATGGCGAAGAAAGTCCGAAACCTTCAGCTGCGCGCGGCAATTGCCAAGACGAACTTGCGCGACCTTGCCGAGGGTCTCCCGGTCAAATGGATTGAGATAGAGGAAGTCGCCGAGAAAACGCATGCCGTTTATGCCGAATTGGATGGTGCCAGGAGAGAGCTCGCCAAAATGAAGACTTTGCGATGAGGAGCAAATTCATCAGCCGCGACGGCTCCACATGGGTGCCGGAATATCTGACCGCTATAGATGGCGCGACCTGCATCGGCTGCGGCCGCTGCTTCAAGGTCTGCTCGCGCGAGGTCATGCACCTTCATGGCGTCGATGACGCAGGCGAAATCCTCGGCATCTGCGCGGGTGAGGACGACGATTTCGATGGTGAGCTCAATCGCATGATCATGGTTGTCGACCATGCCGGCCGCTGCATTGGCTGCGGAGCCTGCGGCCGCGTCTGCCCAAAGAACTGCCAGACCCACCTTGCGGCCGACAAGCTTACTGCATGAGCTGGGGACAAGACCAGGAGAACGGCGTCACATTCGCCCATCACTATGGCTGTTTCAGCACCAGCCAATGGCCGCCGACCGACCCGGCGACGGCGTTCGACCGGCATGTGCTTGCCTGTGTTGTCTACCTCGCACTCAAGGAGGTCGAGGCCGGCAAGGCGACCGCGACCGAAGCAACCGGCCTTTCGCGTGCCGACCTGCGAGATGTCGTGACACGCTATTTCCCCGCTGTGCCCGTCAACGCCTTCGCGCTGGAAAAGCTGACCGATGCCGAGCCGGATATGGAGGAAGGGCTTCTGCGCGGCCTGCTCATTGGGCATGCCAAGCCAGGCGATGCGGCGAGCACCATCTTCGCCAAGATCATCGCCAGGCGTAGTTTGCGCAATGACCATCTGTGGCAGGACCTTGGCCTTTTCAATCGGGCCGAGCTCAGCCGCTTGATCGCCAGGCATTTCCCGGCGCTGGCGGCCGGCAACACCAAAAACATGAAATGGAAGAAGTACTTCTATCGTAAGCTCTGCGAGGCTGAAGGCTTTTCGCTATGCACCGCGCCCAGTTGTCAGGAATGCCGCGATTTCGAAAGCTGTTTTGGCCCGGAGGAAGGCCAAAGCCACTTGGCACGGATCAAGAACGGGTTCGCTTTGGATTAAGAGCCGCTTTCGTCGGCGCCGCCGCCCGGGCTTGAATGGCATCGAAGCCACGCGCGCTTTTCCCGGCGACGTCGCGCGGAGGACGGGATGTTGAGCGCCTCACGATATTTCGCAACGGTGCGGCGAGCAATGTCGATCCCGGTTTCCTTGAGCCGGGTGGCGATGTCGTCGTCAGAAAGCACTTCGTCGGGCGATTCTACGGCAACCATCGCCTTGATTTGATGGCGGACAGCTTCGGCGGAGTACGCGTCGCCGCCTTCGGAGGAGCCGATCGCGACAGTGAAAAAATACTTCAGTTCGAACACGCCGCGCGGGGTCAGCATGTACTTGTTCGACGTCACCCGGCTTACCGTCGACTGGTGCACGTTGATCGCATCCGCGACAGTCCTGAGATTGAGAGGCCGCAGGTGGGCGACGCCATGTTCCAAAAAGGCGTCCTGCTGGCGGATGATTTCAGCCGCTACCTTGAGGATCGTCTTGGCGCGCTGATCAAGGCTGCGGATTAGCCAGTTCGCGTTTTGGAGGCATTCGTTGAGAAATGACTGATCTTTCGAATTTTGGGGGTTTAGGCGTGAGACCTCGGCAAAATAGCTTTGGTTCATCAGCACTTTGGGCAGCGTGTCTGGATCAAGTTCGATTTGCCATCCGCCTCCGGGCGAGGGCAGGACCAAGACGTCGGGTATGATCGATTCAGGCCCCCCGGATTGGAATCGGTTTCCAGGCTTGGGATCGAGCGCGCGGATTTCGTGCAACATGTCGAGAAGGTCGTCTTCATCGACACCGCAATGGCGCTTCAATGTTTGAAAATCGCGTCGCGCTAGCGCTTCAAGATTGGCGACCAGCGCCTCCATCGCCGGGTCGAACCTGTCTAGCTGCCGCAATTGTATCTCAAGGCATTCGCTGAGAGTTCGCGCAAAAATCCCCGGGGGATCGAACTGCTGCAAAGTTCCGAGAACCCGTTCCACGTCAGCCTCCCGGACATTCAGGCTGCTGGCCAGTTCCGAAAAGTTCACCTGAATGTATCCGGTGTCTTCAAGATGACCGGCAAGCTCGCCAGCTATTCGCCGCTCCAGCGGCGCGAATGCGCTGAGAGCGATCTGACGAGCAACATGGTCGTGCAGTGTTTCGGTGGACGTGCAGGAATCTTCGAAAGCATGGTTTCCCCCCGGTGCGACATTGTTTTTGCCGCGGATTGATTTCCACTGCGAGGCCCGATCCGATATTCCGCCCGTGGTCGGCCCGATGTGCGGGTTTCCGGCCGAAATCGACGGAATATCCTTCGGCGCCCGGCCATCGTTTGGTGCCCGTTCCAGAAAGGGGTTCTTCTCGATTTCCTGCTCGACGAACTGATGCAGTTCGGGATGCGCCAGTTGCAGCAGGCGAATTGACTCCATCATTTGCGGCGTCAAAACCAACGATTGCTTCTGACGCTGAAGCAGGCTTGCTGAGGACTGCATGGTTAGCGTGAAACTCCTACCGAGCGACCCTTGGCCTTGGCCAATGGGATTTTCGAGACGTTGGCTCCTCTAGATCATGCAGCCGTCACGGCTTTGGCGGCTTTCAGCGTTTCAAGGACGTTCTGCGGCGACGATATGCCATAGGGGTCGGTCTCGCAGTTGTCGCAGAAACCGTCCTCCTCGAACCACCGCTCCAACACGCCATTGTTGATCACGGCAGCGTAGCGCCAGGAGCGCATGCCGAAGCCGAGATTGTTCTTGGCAACCAGCATGCCCATCTTGCGGGTGAACTCGCCCGAGCCGTCTGGGATGAGCTGGACTTTCTGCAGCCCCAGGGCGTTGCCCCAGGCATTCATGACGAAGGCATCGTTGACGGAAACGCAGTAGATCGCGTCAATTCCCTCCTTCTCGAACTCGTCGTAGAGCATTTCGAAATCGGGCAACTGGAAGGTCGAGCAGGTCGGGGTGAAAGCACCGGGCAGCGAGAACAGGACGATGCGCTTGCCGCTGAAATAATCGTCGGATGTCTTGTCTTCCCAGCGGTACGGGTTTGGCCCCTCGATGGACTCATCGCGAACACGCGTGCGAAAGGTGACGAAAGGAACCTTTTTTTTGACGGTCATCAATGTTGCTCCTGGAGGAAAAACTGGTGCGCTGCTTTTTCAGTTGAAACTGACACGGCATCGACCTCGGCCGGCAATTCGGCCGAGCGCCGCGCGTTTGCGTGTCGGAGCCATGGCAAAACCGCTCGCGAGCACGGGCGTTTGAAGAAAACGAGGTCTCGATTTGCGGCGGCAACGAGAACGGTTTCACTACGCGCTTGTATGGGGCGTCGCGAGGTCAGCAATGGTCTTGCTCCTGTCCACGTTGTGATGGGTTCTGCCGCGTACGACGCAAGCGCTATGCCATTTGATTTTTAGGGCAGGGGTTCACACTGATTTTTTGCAGCGACACTCTTTGCCTTGAGCGGCCAGAACCATGCCTTCGCCGAGACCGAGCGCGCCCATAATCACCTGATCGTGAGCTCTGGGCGGGGGGGATCCCCTTTATGCGTATCAAACCGCAAGCCTCTTTTGTCCGAAGCTGGACAACAATGTTGGAAGTCGGACCAGAGGGTCGCCGGGTCGCCGGCGCGGAGAATAGGTGGCTCGTATTCGGAGCGAGTATCTGTGGCCCATACTCGGAACGAGGGACAGGAGTCGATCGGGTTAACCTGACGAAGGTCCCTATTGGCCTCCGTTCTCAGATTGAGACGGCTGACTACGCGCTTCGCCCTATCGACGCTCGCCAGACAGCTTCGAAATCGGCAATGGGTACAAAAAAGCCAGCACGTCCATTGGCAAGCTGGCCATGTGCATCTTCCTGAACTGCGCTTGCGTGAGGCGGGCACGGTCCCGAGGTGACGGGAAAACCGCCTTGCACTCGCGGAGCATTTTGAAGCTGCCGCGACTTTGCTGTCGGGTTTGTCAGGTCCGCGACACGGCTGTGCTCCGCCAGGCTTGCGGCTGCGCAATCGTTCAAGCTGTTGAAGGATATGTAGAAATCTCCTGCAGAGCTCTTTCCGCGCCGCTGGCACGACTTTTGAAGCTCTCTCGTGAGGCGGCGGCAGCTGCCGCCTGGCGTTCATGTTGTGGGTGACATCGCGATCAATGCAGCCAAGCAAGGAAGACACCATGTCGGGTCCGCGTCGAGCCGATCTATCCAAAGGCATTGCCTGTGAAAGCCCGACTGGCGTGACTGGCGTGGACACCCGCAGTTCGCCTGGCACCGGCCAAAGGCCATCGATCGAGGAGGAGATGAGATTCGACCCGCATGTTTGCTCATGCCCTCATCGCCTGCGCTCGCGGAAATCAGCGAAGCGATGTCGACGGGTACCGCCTCTCGCGTGCCGAGCTACGGATATCCTGGAAGAGATGACCGGCCTGAACCCGTTGTGGGGAAGAGCTTCATTTCCGGCTCGCCGTTCGAAGCTTGAAAACGCCGCTTCTCCGACGATTTCGCTCGTCGGCTCTTTGGCGGGCAGGCAGCGGTCTGGCCAAGAGGGTTACGAGTTGCCGGATGGCCAAGATGCCATGCCGCGCGGCCTGGTTAGTGGTTAGACGGCAGGAGAATCCAATGGCGATCAACCCGGTTCCAGATCATGTCCCGCCCGAAATGGTGAGGGACTTCAGCCTGTTCACATCGCCAGGCATGCCACCAACGCCCAACGGGGATCCACACGCAGCTGTCGCTTGCGCCCATGACGGGCCTCCGATCTTCTATTCCCCCTACAACACGCAAGATGGCCGGGGCACCTGGGTCATCACCCGCGCCGCAGACCAGCGTAAGGTGCTGCAGGACGCTGAAACTTTTTCCAGCCATCGCAGCATCTTCTCCTCCATACTGGGCGAAACCTGGCCGACGATCCCGCTTGAGATCGATCCACCGGCCCATGGCGCATTTCGCGCTCTACTCAGTCCGCTGCTTTCGCCCAAGCGGGTGACGGCACTGGAACCGGCTGTCCGCGAGCAAGCGATCACGCTGATCGATAGGATCGCCGCATCGGGCACAAGCTGCGACGTCATGAAGGATTTTGCCTTTCCGTTCACTGTCAGCATCTTCCTTCGCTTTCTGGGGTTGCCGGATCAGGGACTCGATACATTTGTCGGCTGGGCGAAAGATCTGCTCCACGGCGACGATGTGGAACGACCGGTGGCTGCCCGCAAGATTGTGGCTTTCATCGATGAACTTGCATCCAATCGCCGCAAGAATCCGGTCGACGATCTCATGACCTTCATCGTGCAGGCGCAGGTCGAGGGCCGCCGGCTAACCGACGAGGAGATCCGTGGCATCGGCGTGCTTGTGTTCGTCGCGGGACTTGACACCGTCGCAGCAGCTATAGGCTTTGACCTGGCTTATCTAGCGCGCAACCTCAAGGATCAGGAACTGCTGCGCAGCGAACCGGACCGCATCCTGCTCGCAACCGAAGAATTGCTGCGGGCCTATCCGCCCATTCAGTTGATCCGCGTGGCTACGAAAGATATCGACTTCGAAGGCGCGCGGATCCGAAAGGGGGACTATGTTTCCTGCGCCACGATGATTGCAAATCGCGACCCGGAGGAATTCGAATCCCCCAACACGGTCGATCTGGCGCGAGAGCACAACCGCCACGCCGCCTTTGGCTATGGTCCCCACCGTTGCCTTGGCTCACACCTTGCCCGGCGCGAGATTGTCATTGGCCTGGAGGAGTGGCTGGCGCGCATACCGGCCTTCCGGATCAAGGAAGGTACAGCGCCCATCACCTGTGGCGGCCATGTGTTTGGGATCGAAAATCTGATCGTCGACTGGTCCTGACCAAGCAGCCTTAAGCCACGGCACAGACAATGGAGGGAGCACCATGCACATCGTCGTCCACAAAGCCAAATGCCAGGGTCACGCGCGATGCTCGGCGCAAGCGCCGGACATCTTCAAGCTTGATGACGAGGGCTACATCCTGCCCGGTGACATTGAGGTTGCGGAGGGGGAGCAACTGCTTGCGTCACAAGGCGCGCGATCCTGCCCCGAACGTGCGCTGGAAGTCGATCGCACATCGGCCGCGCGGTTCGAACCAGCCGCCATTCAACCAAGAGCTGGGGAAGCTTAGGTGGAATCGACGAGACGTGGCCCCACACCGCACAGCAAGGCGTCCGGCCGCTTCCCTGCCTACCTCCTCTCTGGCATCGAGACCTCCATGACACGCACGCGACACGTGAAGTTCGCCTTCGTTCTGGCTTCTTCAATAGCCGATCGGTTCGTCCTTGCACGCACCTAGAGGCACGAAACGCCTTCCAATCTCAGAATTTGCGACAGAGCGATGGGCCAGGCAAAAATCACCGAACTGCGCGACCGCGAGGCGATCCGCGACTGCCTTTATCGGTACTGCCGCGGCATAGACCGCGCGGATGAGGCTGCGCTGCGCAGTGCGTATTGGCCCGATGCGCATGACAATCACGGTGCCTATTGCGGCTCAGCCGAGGGCTTCTTTGAGTTTGCGCTTGGTCTCTTCAAGACCGGACCGCGCTTGATCCACCAGATCACGAACGTATTGATCGAATTCATCGACCCGGCGGAGGCCGTGGTTGAAAGCTATTTCACCGCGCTGCAACGCGGACCAGACAACGACGGAGAAGCACGCCAGGTGCTCCTCTGCGGCCGTTACTGCGATCTGTTTCAGAAGAGGGAAGGGGCGTGGCGCATTGCCGAACGGACCGTGGTTTACGATTGGTTCGAAGAGCAGACCCCACCAGCGGTCCCCGAGGCAGAACGGTTCGGCTTGCGGCAACCTATCGGAGCAGCGCATCCCAATGACCCGGTTTACGCGCTCAGGAAGCGCCGCAGCTCGTGATTAAAGTGAAAATGCAATGCATGTTCACCATAATGCTTTCCAAGGCTCCCAACTGGACAGCCGCATCCGGGAGCGGTCCCGGAACGCAACACGTCTACCCGGAATGGAAACTTGCGGTCACCAGGACGTCTTGCAATGCCGCGACCGGTCTTGCGGCTGGCTCGCGTCGAGATCGCTGACGCTATGCCTATGGGCGTCCAGGGCGGGTATGAACATGCTGACCGGGTGCATGGCGGCCGAACTCGGCTCGGTCGGCATTCGAACGGCCACCGTCGCTCTTGGCTACATCCGTACGCCTGACATTGCTCAGTTGGTCAAGTCCGGTCGCATCGATTCCGTAGCCGATCACGGGGTATCCCGATGGGCCGATGGGACAGCCTGAAGACGTCGCTGAGGCAGTGTTCTTCTGGCCTCGCCTGATGCCTCATACGTAAACGGCTCGACCCTCTACGTGGACGGCGGCTTGATCTCGTTGGCTGACACGCGAAACGCCCAGCCAACCGATCAAGAAGATCCAACGAAGGCTGCGGACGGATCCGTCGAATGTTCGCCGGCGGCGGGCTGCGGTTCGTCGAAGCCGATGAGGTTCAAGCATTGAGACTGCGGCTGCATGGCACGTCCGAAGCGCGGCTTGTCAGTGATCGTCTTCATCGATGACGGAAACCTCGTCATCAGGGTCGAAACACTAGCCAGTTTTGGCGGTTGCCTGCGGCCGCCGAACGATAAGCGGCTTTGCGCAAGATGGTCGACTACGTCGCCGCCAAGCCGGATCGATACCGCGGCCCACCCGCAATCGGCACAAGTCGAAGGCTTGATTGGCCACTTTGTGTGAACGAGGAAACGGCATGGAATTCGCGACGTTCATCTTGGCGGCCCAGCGAGGCTATCATCAATCGTGCGACAGCGTCATCGGTAACTCCATAGAACAGGCAATCGCTTCGGAGCAGGCTGGCTTCAACACCGCTTGGTTCGCCGAGCACCACTTCAACAATTACAGCCTGGTTCCCTCGCCCTTGATGATGGTGGCACACTGCGCTGGCCTTACGAGTACTATTCGTCTTGGCACCGGCGTCTGTGTGCTGCCGCTATATCAACCGCAGCGCCTGCTCTCCGAGATCGGCTTTGCCGATATCGTTTCGAACGGCCGCCTCGAACTCGGCGTCGGCTCGGGATACCAGCAGTTCGAGTTCGAGCGCTTCGGCGTCGATATCGATGAGGCGCCGGCCGTGTTTGCGGAATACCTGGATATTCTTCTCAAGGGCCTCAACCAGAAGGTCTTCGAGCACAATGGCCAGTATGAGAAGATACCTCTAACGGCGATTTCGCTGCGCACCATCCAAAGGCCAGCCCCACCGATCTGGATCGCCTGCGGGTCCGCGCGAAGCATGTGCCGGGCCTATCGTGAGGGCCACAATCTTTTCGTCACGGCGTTCCACAACGGCTTGGAAAACGTGAGAACGCTGCGTGAGACCATCGAGAAGGCGGCGGCCTCGCGGGGTAAGGATGTCACGGCCGCCAAGATAGGGCTTCTGCGCTGCTGCTATGCCAGCGACGATCAGGCGGAGATCGACAGCTATCTCGACAACGCCCGCTTCCAGCGCCGGCTATCTGAAGCACTTCACCAGCGCCGCCAGCAGAGCCGGGACGGCTATCTGCTGCAGGAAACACCGACGCAGCAGGATCTGTCGTTCGAGACCATGCGCCAGAACCTGCCGATCGGCAGCGTAAGTCGCGTCATCGATCGCCTGCTGGAAGAGATAAGTATCCTGAAGCCGGATCAGATCGCAATTCAGACCCAATTGGGAGATTTCGACCAAAAGACGATGCTACGCCAGATTGAGCTCTGGGGAGACAAGATCATTCCAGCGATCAACAAGTCGCTTGGTTAGGTCAAGGCTTGAAGTTCGGCGCGGCCACTGGGGGTGTTGAAATCTCGCGTGCCGATGTTCGACAATCGTCCAGGCGGCATGGATATATAATCAAGTCGCCTGGCGATTACCGGGATCGAAGACCAACGCCGTCCGTCACCTTGCCTGCACGGACCGCCGATCTTCCGCTCCCTGGGTCATCTCGCTTGAGATCGTTGATCGGCAGCCTGACGGGACGGCCGCCACGGCGTAGACGAATAGCCTCTCCCGCGACCCCTCTTGTGTCCGAAGTTGGACGAGGATGTCGGAAGCCCGACCAAGGGTCGAGAGGGGACCAGGCCCGCCGGTATGGAGAACTGGTGCGGCGCAGGTGGTACGCCAATTCGGCACGCGCCTTGCTTCATTGATTCTGTACGGTGCACGACAGTGGCAGATCGCCGATCGCTCGGCAGAGCGGTTCGTCCCTGAAAGTACTTGGTGGGGCAGCGATGGCAGGCTTGTCGGCTGGATAGCGTCGGTGGAGGTGAGACCGCATGGTGGAGAGGCAGTCTGGTGCGCAGACGCGCGAGAGCTTGCGCCGAATGATCGCATCCCGTGAACTCGCCTTCGCAATGGAGGCTCATGACGGCCTTTCGGCGGCGATTGCCGAGCGCGCTGGCTTCAAGGCGCTCTGGGCGTCCGGCCTCTCGATTTCGTCCAGCCTCGGATATCGAGATGCTAACGAGGCTTCCTGGTCCCAACTCGTCGATGTCGTTGAGCGAATCACCGACACGGTGGACATTCCAGTCCTCGTCGACGGCGACAGCGGGTTCGGGAACTTCAACAATGCCCGTTTGGTCGCCCGCAAGCTGCGCCAACATGGTGCGAGCGGCATATGTCTCGAGGACACGGCGTTCCCGAAAATGAACTCGTTCGTCGGCAATCGGCACCCGTTGGCCGATATTCCCGAGTTCTGCGGCCGGCTTAAGGCAGTGAAGGACCAAGTGCCGGATGCGGAGTTCGTTCTGGTCGCCCGGATCGAGGCGCTCATCGCCGGCCATGGAGAGGATGAGGCGCTGGCGCGGGCACAAGCATACGCTGAGGCGGGCGCCGATGCCATTCTAATTCATTCCCGCAAGTCCAACGCTGAGCAGATTTTCGCCTTCACGCGCGCCTGGCAGAACCGCCTTCCGGTCGTGATCGTGCCCACGAAATATTACCGCACGCCGGTCTCCGCGTATCGGGCGGCCGGAATCTCCACGGTCATCTGGGCGAACCACAACATGCGCGCGGCGATATCGGCCATGCGCCAGGTCTGCGACCGCATCCTCCGCGAAGAAAGTACCGCCGGTATCGAGGACGAGGTGGCGACGCTCGACGAACTCTTCGATCTGCTCAATTACCAGGAACTCTCAGCGGCGGAAGAGAAATATCTGCCGCAGACGGCGACCGGCGTCCGGTAGCAGGCCCAGCCCGTCTTTTTGAAAGGCAAAACGAAAACGGGAGCGCACATGCTTGCGCATCGGACAAAACTGTTCAGTTCATCGGGTACCGCCGCGGCGCGCGCTGCCGCAAAAGCGGCGGCCGATGCTCGCAAGGAGATCATCGATCTGACCGCCGGCGAGATCTGGAGCGAGCTTGCTCCCAGGATTCGCGACGGCGCGATCGACGCCATCAATAAGGGCGTCAATCGCTACACCGATACCGTTGGCATGGTGGAACTGCGCGAGGCACTGGCGTCGAAGATCTCCCTCGATACCGGACAGATCTGGAAGGCCGAGGAAGTTGCCGTGACGTCCGGAGCGAAGCAGGCCTTGTTCAATGCCGCAATGGTGCTGCTAAACCCGGGCGACGAGGTCATCATCCCGGCGCCTTACTGGACAACGTTTCCCGCCCAGGTGCTAATCGCCGGCGGCACACCGGTCTTCGTCGACACCAAATCCAACGGTTACGTTCCGCGCCCCGAGCACATGAAGAAGGCGGTCACCGAACGGACGCGGGCGATTGTCGTCAACACGCCCAGCAATCCGGCCGGTGCGGTCTACGATGTTGAGACCCTGATGGCCATCGCTCAATTGGCGGTCAGCCGCAACCTGTGGATCATTTTCGACGAGTGCTATGGCGACTTCATGTATGGGCATCATACCCATCACCCGATCGTCTCGGTCGCTCCCGACATTCGAGCACGCGCGTTGATCGTCAACTCCTTCAGCAAATCGCTGGCATTGACCGGTTGGCGCATCGGCTATCTGGCGGGTCCAAAAAGGGTGATCAATGCCGTCAAGGCCCTGCAATCGCACACCACTTCGAATCCAAACGTAATTGCCCAGCACGCGGTGCTCGCCCATTTGCAAAGGGGTGGGTCGGACTATGAAAGCAAGCTGCGTTCACGCCTGACAAGCGCCAGGCGGGTCGGTCTCGACGTGCTTTCTTCGTTGACGCGTGTACCGGTCGCCAACTCGCAGGGGGGCTTTTATTTCTACCTTGACCTTTCCCATCTGCTGCGACCGGGATCGGAAAACGGCGCCTCAACGACAGCCGACGATATCGTGACGGCTCTGCTTGCCGAAACTGGCGTCGCAGCTGTATCGGGCACCGCGTTCGGCGACCCCGTCGGGTTGCGCCTCTCCTATGGAATCCCACCTGAAAAACTCGCGACCGGACTGGCCCGGCTCGTGGAATTCCTCAACGTCTGGAAATGACACCGCAACAACGAAAGAGGTGAATGAGATGCCTCCCGCTGCTCCCAGGAAAGCCGTCATTCTCGCTGCTGGCTTCGGCTCCCGCCTGCGTCCGCTAACCGATCTGTGTCCCAAGCCCCTCGTCGAAGTCAACGGCACACCGATACTTCACAATGCACTGTGGAACCTTCAGGCGGTTGGAGTTGAACAGGTGACGATTGTTGTCGGCTATCGCAAGGATGCCATTCGCCATTCCTGTGACGAACGCTTCGGCAGACTTGAAATCAACTATGTCGAGTCCTCGGTCTTCGACAAGACAGGGAGCGCCTACTCGCTCTGGCTGGCGCGCGACACGCTTCTTTCCGGCGACTGTTTTCTCCTCGAAGGTGACGTCTTCTTCGAAGATGGTGCACTGCGCCACCTGATCATGGGGAAGGCGGCAAATGCCGCCGCGGTCGCGCCGTTCGATCCATCCATGGAAGGGTCCGCAGCCGTCCTTTCCAGCGACGGTTTCATATCCGAAGTCCGGTTGAAGCAGACGGCAGCTAATCTGGTATCAGGCAGCCCGGCGCTCTTCAAGATGATGAACCTCATCCGGTTCTCTGGCGCCGAACTCCAAACGGTGATCGTCCCGGGCCTCCACGACCTGATCGGCTCGGGCGCGATCAAAGCCTATACCGAGGAGTTGCTGGCGCATCTCATCGAGCAGCGCGGATTGCAAGTCGCCGCGGTGCGATGCGACGATTTGCGATGGTACGAGATCGACAGTGAACAGGACCTGCGGGTGGCGGAGAGGATTTTCGCCTTCGAGCGGCCTCACAGAGACAGTGCCGGCACCGTAGCGCCAGCCGCCGTCGCGGGGGTCGGAGGATGATCCGCTATCTGTTCGATGCTGCAAACGCCATTACGGCCCTTGGGCTGATCTTGGCCACCACCGCGATCTACTTTGCTTTGGTCGGACGCTTCGAGATTGGCATCTGTTTCGGCTTGTGGGCTCTTTTGGCGGATGATGCCGACGGCATGGTCGCGAAGAGTTCCCCGAACCGGTCCGCTTTGATCGCACAGCTGGGAGGCGCGTTCGACGGGCTGCTTGATTTGGTCTACGCAGCCGTATTTCCAGCGGTTCTGATTTTGTCCTTCAACGCGTTCTCCGTTCCCGCATTGTTGGCTGCCAACTGCCTCATCCTGTCAGGGGCTCTGCGCCTCAGCTATTTTTCGACGTTCGGACTGGACGCTGACGGATTCAGCAGAGGATTGCCGTTGAACAATAACCTCTTCGTGTTGGCGTTGCTCTTCGTCGCCGACCATCACTTGCCGGTCCAAGGCCTGGGCAACCTATTGATCGGAGCAGGGTTTGTGCTGTCGGTCCTGCATCTTTCAAACTTCAAATTTCCGGGTACCGGCAGTGCGTTGCGCTTGGCCAACCTTACACTGGTCGCAGCCGGATCTGTCGCCTTGCTCACAAAGTGAATTGGTTTGCAGCTATAGGGAAGAGAATACATGGAAAACTCTTTCGAGATCGAAACCCGCACCGTCTTTGATCGCTACCAGCGCCAGCAGGAGAATGACGACCACATATTCGACAGGTTGGTCTCTCTAGTCGAGGAGGAATATTTCGGCCTGCCAACCGGTAGCTTCCGCGGGCTTGACGTCCTAGATGCGGGCTGCGGCTCCAACGCGAATGCGTCCTATGCGTTTCTCGACAAGGGGGCACGAAACGTTGTCTCGCTTGAATTGAGCAATGATTGGATGGATTGCGCGCGCAAACGGCTCAGCCGATTTGGGCCGCGCTCGGAACTCGTCGCTGGCAGTGTACTCGATCTGCCGTTTGACGACTTCAGTTTTGATTTTGTCCATTGCGCAGGGGTTTTGCCGCACACCAGCAATCCGAAAAAAGGCTTTGAAGAGCTTGCCCGTGTAACCCGCCCCGGCGGCAGCTTCTTTTTGACGATTATGGGCACCGCCAACGGCGTCATTTACCGATGCATCAATCACTTGCGAGAACTCTACCAAAGCGACGACCAATTCCGCAGTTCCATTGACAATCTAGATGCATCCACCGCACGCGAAGCCATCAACTGGCTGTTGAGAATAAAGGACGGCGAAGAGGAAGAATATATACCTGGCGAAAACGAATTCTTTCGGAGTCTTTTTGATGATGATTTGTTCGTGACGATCCGGGATCGTTTTCAGGCGCCGACCTATCACGATTTCGCATTCACAGAGGTGCAAATCCGAGGCTGGTATGGCGAGTGCGGCTTCGACAAGATCCGCAGGATCTCAAGATATACGAGAAATTTCCATAACCTTCGGCGCTTTCTCGCTCCGATGTACCGTCATTATGACCACTCGCTGGCCCGCTTCTGGTTCGGCGATGGCTGCATCCAGATGATCGGCGAAAAGCCGAGCACGTAGTAGGCGCTATTCGTGCCAAGAGAGCGACCCCAATGTGCGGAATCTTTGGGATAGTCCTCAAAAACGAGGGAACACCGGTTTGTGCTGATGTCGTTGAGCGTTGCGCTGACGCTCTCGCTCATCGCGGACCTGATGCCAGCGGCTTATACATTAATCAATCGGTCGCATTCGCGCATCGACGGCTATCGATTGTCGACGCTCATGCTCGAGCCAATCAGCCCTATCGCGATGACAATACCGGAGTGGTGGTAACGTACAACGGCGAGATATTCAACTATCGGGAAATTAAAGCTGAATTGAGGGATATGGGTTTTTCCTTTTCGACGGTGTCCGACACCGAGGTTCTAATTCTTAGCTATATTGCTTGGGGGAAGTCATTCTTAAATCGTCTTGACGGGATATTTGCCTTCGCGCTTTTCGATCCGCGGAACTCGCTTGTTCTCATCGCCCGAGATCGTTTGGGGGTAAAACCCCTTTACTACACGATCTGCGATGTTGGCCTTCTCTTTGCATCGCAGCCGAACGCTCTCATTCGCTGGCCGGGCGTGATGCGCGGACCCGACATCATCGGCGCGCTCAGTTTTCTTTCCTATCGCGCGGTTGTCGGCGCCAGAACGCTGTTTGCCGGGATTTCCAAGTTAGAGCCCGGCCACCTTCTCGAAATAACAAACGGGCGACACACGTCGGAGCGTTGGTGGAATCTGTCCGAGCGCATTTCGCGATCGAAGCCGGACTATTCCGACATAAGGAGACTATTTGGAAGCGCCGTCGAACGTCAGCTGGTGGCTGACGTACCGGTCGCCGCATTGTTGTCCGGTGGACTTGACTCGAGCATCCTTGCCTATGAGGCATCCGCTCGCTCACAAATCCGTCCGATCTGCTATACCGGCAAGGTCGAGACCCCCGATTATGACGAGACGGCCTATGCGATGGAGGTCGCCGCTGAATTCGGGCTCATTCATCGGGTCGTCCCAATTGGAGAACCTTCCGACATCAACGCTGTAGCAGAGCTGGTTCGCCTGCGTGGACATCCGCTTGGAATGCATAACGAAACCGCCATGTTTACGCTCGCAAAGGCGATTTCGAAGGAGCACAAAGTCGTACTCACGGGCGAGGGTGCCGATGAGATTTTTGCTGGTTACAGCCGATTGTTCCGTACACCGTATGACTACAATCGAAGCAAAATCATCACCGCCTTGCCACCTGCTCTTGCTCAGATCGCACGCCGACGCCTTGGACTCGGGGTCCATTGCAGTCAGCTGCAGTTCTTCCTGGAGCGCTACAGCTACTTCCCGGCTGATGAGATCCGTTCGCTTGCTATCGATGGCCAGATGCGAACAGAGCACGAGATGGAGCTCTTTGATCATTTCTCGACTCAATTTGCGGAGGCGGGCGGAGATTTCTTTAGCAAGATCTCATATGTTCTCGTCTCTACACATTTGCCCGCGTTGCTGGAAATGGTTGACAACACCACAATGGCAGCTGGGCTTGAAGCTCGCGTTCCTTATACCGATCACCAGCTCGTTACCGCCGCAATGGCGATGCCCGGCTCACAGCGGTTGAGGTGGAGGTCTCCAATCGCTTCGGCCCAGGCACTGTGGTATCCGGTTGCTTCCTTCAGCGAACGTCTCGATGTCTCAAAATTCCCCTTGCGAAGGGAATACCGGAGCGTCTTGCCCAGATCTGTTTTATCTCGCAAAAAGATGGGATTTCCGCTGCCACTGGGTCAGTGGGCCGTTGGCGAGGGAGCAACGGAATATCGAAGGCTGCTGTTTGATAAGGACTCTCCACTGGGAGATTTGTTCGATCCTGCTGCTTTGTGGCGTTGGTTCGAGGCCGGACGACGAAATCCTTCAGACTCGTTTGGTCGGAAGTTCTGGCTGTTGGCCAACCTTGGGATATTTTTCAAAGAGGTATTCTCATGACGAATATGCGAGCCCGCAGGCGGTCGCTTGCGGGCATCTTACAGAAGACCCTTTGCCGAAAACGGGGCGTCGGACAATCCCAAGATCTGAGCAATGGTTGGCGTGAACTCTTCAGCGGAGCCCCAGGCAATATTGCAAGGTTGCATTCCAGGGATGCTCAACAGGCATATCCGATCGTCCTCCGCGCTGCCCGGTCGAAAACCGTGGGTGGACAAGTATCGAGGTCTGCCCGTCGGGCCAGCTTCTTGCGTGTCTCCAACGGTCTCCTCGAAGGAGTGTCCAGGAGGTGCGACATAGGTCGCTATGCAATCGCGTTCATTTACCGGAACATGGTCGCTCGACCACGGCTCCACTTGGAAGCGCGCCAACAGTCCGTCTGCGATTCTGCGGTCATGAGCTCCGTCAACCAGGACATGGAGCGTCGCTCCTTCACTTTCCCAAAGCAAGTCAGGGATGATCGCATCCGGATAAATGGTTGTGTGGACGGCGCTATGTCCATGGTCACTTGCGACTACGATCGCGTAATCATCTTCCCGCCCGACTCGCCTCAGTCCTTCGATGAGAGCGCCAATCATCATGTCGGCCGCGGCGATAGACCAATGTGCCGCCTCGCTTTCGTATCCGAACTGATGCTGAATCGAATCCGTCATGTCGATCTCGGTCAAAATGAGATCAGGCGGGTTCTCCGAGCAAGCCAGCGCTCCTGCAGCCCCCATCATGAGATGATCCGCGGCCAGGCCCGCAACGAGAGCAGTGCTCGCAACGGTGTCACTACTGGACGGGAAGCCGAAGAGATCGAACACGCCGGCGGCTCGCAACCGCCCATTTGGATCTTTGATCATGCGCGAGCGAGCGATGCGGTTTTCGGGCAGGTTCTTAAATGACCGGCTTCCCTGGAGAAACCCTCGTTCCCACCAGGCCGGCACGAAGACATCGCAATCGGCTGGGTCGACCAACCCAGCGCCGATGGACGCGACATCAAGCCCGCTATTTTTGGCAAGCTTTGCAATGGTCGGAACCCGCAGATCATACGCGTCGGCGCAGACAAACGAACCATCTCGCACAATGTGGTTTCCGTAGATCCCGTTCGCTTGAGGCGCCGCGCCGGTTAGCATGCTTGCGCGCCCCGGCATCGACGTTCCCGGCACCGTTGAGCGCAGGCGACTGATGGACAGACCGTCTCCTGCCAAACGAAAAAGCGTCGGCAACCGATGTTTGTGCTTTTCGAAATAGTCTGCGCTTACGCCGTCCATGAGGATCAGAATCGCTTTCGTAGGAGAGCGCTGCTTTATCGAGGCAGGCGTCTGAAAACGAGCGGTAGGCCTGGATGGATTGGTGTGGGTCATATTGCACCTCGAAGAGACCGATCGAAACCAAAGCCCCCTATAGGCTTCGGATGACGCCGATATGAACGCATCACGGGATACTTCGAGCGCCCGTAAGTCGTTTTGATTTTGGGAATGGGCGCTTCTACGCGCGCTTTTTGCTTCCTTGTAAAAAAGGAGTCCGAGATGGCCGATACGACCCGTGCTATTTTTATCCTCGATTTCGGAGGGCCAAAAATACATCTGTGGAGTGGCAGCTACGATGCACCGTTGGTTCCGATCAACGGTCAGCCGCTCTTGGACCGTCTCGTCAACGCCTGTGTCGAAAACGGCATTGAAGATGTCACTCTCGTTGAAAACTTGAGCAGCGGCACATTCGATGGGTTCCGCCTGCAGGACAGCACAAATACGCTTTCGTGGCGCGACGCGCATGACGGCGATCTCATTGAGAAGTTCCGCCAACATGAGGGCGATACTCTCCTGATATGGGGAACGCCGCTTTTCGACAGTGAGGTTCTTGACGGTATCGATACCAACAAAGGTTTGCGCGGCTCCGCTTGGCGACCCGACGCGCCGACCGGGATTTATCGATTGAGTGCTGATGTTCTACGCAATCTTCTGGCCGAAAGCCGCGCCGCGGCATCTCCGCATCAGGCCTTGAGCACGTTAGTCGCGGGCCTGTCCCAGCTGGACGTAGCGTTCCCTGACAATGTGCTGAACGCTGGCTCCGAGCTGTTCGATATTTGCGACGGTGTCGACGCATCCGTCGCGGAATTTCGGTGTGACAAGGACAACGTGCTGCGGCGTCTGGAAACGAGCGTCGGAGGTTACTGGCGCAAGCCAATCGCTGAGCACATGCTTCTTTGCAATACCCGTTTCCCTCCCAAGACTTTTTACGATCGGCTGGCGGCAAGGCTCGAAGGCGTGTTGACATGCTATCCTTCTCAGCAGATCGATATCGTTTCAGTTGTTGGCGCGATGACCTCGCAGCAGCCGGACTTTATTGCAGTCGGAAACGGGGTGACCGATCTCATCCAGGCGCTCTATTCTACGCTGAACCCAACAATCGCGATTCCCGTGCCGACGTTCGCCGGCTTTCAAACACCACTCGATGACGAACAAAAGAACAACTTCGTCCTCACCCCGCCCTATTTCGATCTCGACGTTCGAGGTTTCCTGGAATTCGTAATGGCGACAGGCGCGGATACGGCAATCGTTGTAAATCCAAACAATCCGACCGGTCGACTTGTTGATCATGCTGACGTGGCATGGCTGGCGGAGGCCCTAGGATCTCGCGGGCGGCGGCTGATCGTGGATGAATCGTTTATTGATTTTCCCGCTGATGGCCGACCAAACAGCGTTGAGAATCTGGTTCCGTCCTGTGACAATTTGATCGTGGTGAAGAGCCTTGGAAAGGTCTTCGGACTTGGCGGAATCCGGCTCGCCTACCTCATGGCTGGCGATCCCGCGCTCGTTGCCGCCGTGCGCCGGAAACTGCCGCTGTGGAACATTAACGGTATTGCGGAATACACACTGTTCCTGCTTCCCGAATTCGCAGAGGAACTGGAAGACAGTCTAGAGATGTTGCGAGAAGATAGAGAGCTGTTCATTGAGGAGCTGCGGACGGTACCGGGCCTCGACGTCGTACCTTCGCAAACGAATTTCATCTTGTGCCGGCTGCCTGAAAATTCGGTATCCGCTGCCGAGTTCAAGCGCCGCCTCGTTCTGTTCGAATCCGTCCTCGTAAGAGAATGCGGCTATCAAGCCATGAACGACGCAGATCGATATCTGCGACTGACGGTTCGAAGTCGGACGGAAAACGAAAGGCTGGCAAAAGCTCTGCGGCGCACCTTGAGCCGCTCAACTGCCTCTGAGACCGACGCCCTGACGTGACATTTGCGCAGCGAACTGAATAGTCTTTTTTTCGAATGCCGCGAGAGAGAAGCATGTCGCTTAGTTACAATCGTCATAAAAGGCTCGTTGAAATCATCCAGGCGAATGGCGAAGTGCGCATCCGAGATTTGATGCAGCGGTTCAATATTTCAGAAGAGACTGCGCGGCGGGATATCAAACGGCTCGAGCAGGATGGCTTGGTCGCACGTGTCCATGGTGGCGCGGTCGCAACCCAACAGCCAAAGCTGCTGGCCATCTCATCGCGAGCTGTTTCCGAGCGCGCGGAAAAAAGCACCATCGCTGAGATCGCCCTGGGTCTTCTGAAGCCCGGTCAGAATCTCTTTTTCGGGGGCGGCAGCACCATTCTGTCGTTGGCCAGCCGCATATCGGCCCTCCCGGAAATGCGCGTCGTCACCAACATGGTCGATACTGCCATCGCCGCGGCCGAAGGCCATCGGCATCGCGTCGTCATGCTGGGGGGCGATTTCAATGTCGATTTCCGGACCGTAACCGGATTCACCGCTTTGCGTACACTCCGTGAACAGCGGATCGACATCGCATTTATCGGCGTCAATGCGGTGCATCCGAATGGCGTCTTCGACCATGAACAGGTCGGACAAGAGCTTGCTGCGACGCTCTGCGAGCAAGCGCGGAAAATTGTCATTCTCGCCGATCACAGCAAATTCGGCTTGTCGGCGCGCTACCGCATCCTGCCCCATTCGGCGATCACCGCGATTATCACCGACCGGAGGCCTGCATCGGACATGCTGGACAAGATCGAAGCCGCCGGTGTTGAAGTTCTATATCCGCAAAACCGTCACAACCCCGCACTGGTCTCTACTTGATCATCTGCTTTCAGCCGGCAGCGCTGCCCCAACCGTGAAGCATTCTTTTCCGTTTGATTTCAAGAACCAACACAATCCGTCTCAAACCTGCAAAAAACCGTCACATAACCGCGCTATGTCTCAGCCCGTCTCCGGAGCGGATTTCATTCGCTCCGATTGTCATCCGACTGAAAGAGAGGGGATTTGATATGCAAACGACACGTCGCAGATTTCTCGGCATGACCGCCATGGCGGCTGGCGCGATAGCATTGCCGAACACGATCATGGCAGCACCCGGCCGGCGGCCGAGCCTCAATATTGCCGTTCAGGACCTGCGCACAATTCTGGAACCGGTGGATGGCTCCTCCATCGCCAACGTTTCCTGGCGGGTGCAATACAGCATTTTCGATCAGCTTTTACGGACCGACTACAACGACAATTTTCGCCTGAATTTCGCGCTCGCGACATCATTGAAGCAAATCGACTCCACGATCCATGAGATCAGGTTGCGCGACAATGTGAAGTTTCATGACGGTTCCACAATGACGGCGGATGACGTTGTCTTCTCGCTCGGGCCGGATCGACTGCGCGGCGAAAAAGCGCCGGGCGCGGCCGTGTTTGCCAACTTCCTCTCCTCGCTCGCCGATGTGCAGAAGATCAATGATCGCACTGTCCGTTTGATCACCAGGACAGAGGATCCGGTCTTCGCCCAGCGGCTCGGCGCCTGGGGCACGCAGATCATCAGCGCCAGGGCACGGGCTGGCGCCAGCAGCTACGACGCCTGGGCGGCGAAGCCGATCGGCACCGGCCCTTACAAGATCGGCGAGGTCCGCAATGGCGACGAGATCACGCTGGTGGCGCACGACGAATATTGGGGAGGCCAGCCGCCATTTGCCTCGATCCGCTTCAAGCGGCTGCCGGAAATCGCCGCGCGCATCGCCGGACTGAAGTCGGGCGATTACGATATCGTCACAGACATCACTCCGGACCACATTGCCGAAATTGAGGGAGTCAACGGCCTCTCGATTGTTGGTGGCGAAGCCATGTGGTTCCGCTTTCTCACATTTGCTCCGCTCAGGACCCCCATCCTGAAAGATGTCGATCTGCGTCGCGCGCTCGCTCTCGCTATCGATCGCGGTGCGCTGGCAGACGGCCTCTGGGACGGCCGGGCGAAAGCGCTGACCAGTTGGCAGCTACCGATCTTCGGCGAGATCAACGACCCCGACCGCAAGGGCGTGTCCTATGATCCGGCGCAGATCAAGGAACTGCTCGCCAAGTCATCCTACAGGGGCGAGGAAATCCCATACCCTTCCGTCGGCACCTATTATCCGATGCAGCTCGCTGAGAACCAGGCGCTTGTCGAGATGTGGAAGGCTGCCGGAATCAACGTCAAGCTGATCATGTGTGAAAACTGGACGCAGGTCGGCGACATTGGCGGCATCAATGACACGTCCGGCGGCGCCTTCTACGCCGATCCCGTTTCCATGCTGTGGCAGATTATCGGTCCGACCAATGACCTCCAGTCAACAGGTGGCTGGACCAATGCCGAGTTCAACGCGCTCGGTCACGAGCTTGAAACGACGACCGATCTCGCCAAGCGCCAGGCGGCCTTCAAACGGATGCAGGACATTGTCGAGATCGAGGACCCTTGCATCACGCCGCTGCACTCCATGCCCTTCATCTATGGGCAGAAGGCGGATGTCAGCTGGCAGCCCAACCCGTTGCCGCAAATGTATCTCGGCCCGAAGATGCCGCCTGAGCCGGTGGCCTGAGTTCCATGCTGCATAAGTCTTTCCACAACAGCGCGGGCGCCGCGCTGTTGCCGGCTCATGGCATCGGGGCTTCCGCCACCAAACCTGCCATCAGCATTGCTGGCTTGAGAGTGGCGTTCGGCGATGTGCCTGTGCTGCACGGTGTCGATCTCGCTGTGAACAAAGGCGAGGCCTTGGGTATCGTTGGCGAATCCGGCTGCGGCAAGTCCGTGACCTGGCGGGCGGTTCTTGGCCTGCTGCCGAAATCCGCCGAGATCGGGGGCGAGGCCAGGATTGGTGATCTCGATCTTGTGGGCGCACGACAATCCGTTTTGGATCGGGTGCGCGGCGGACGCATTGCCATGATCTTCCAGGATCCGGCCAGCGCGCTGAACCCGGTGCATCGCATCGGCGCGCAGATCACCGAAGCGCTTCGCCTGCACCGGGGCCTCAGCGGTGCCGCCGCCCGTGCCGAGGCCTGCCGCCTGCTCGACCAGGTCGGCATAGCCACTGCGGCAAGCAGGCTCAACACCTACCCCCACGAACTGTCGGGCGGCCAGAACCAACGGGTGATGATAGCCATCGCGCTCGCCGGCCGGCCCGAACTGCTGATCGCCGATGAGCCGACGACCGCGCTCGACACCACCGTGCAGGCGCAGATCCTGCTGATGCTCAAAGATATTCAACGCGACACAGGCATGGCGCTGGTCATGATCAGCCATGATCTCGCCGCGGTGGCGGCCGTCTGTGACCGGGTATGCGTCATGTATGCGGGCCAGATCGTCGAAACGGCACCGAAACACACGCTTCTGACCGCGCCGGAACACCCCTATACACGCGACCTGATCGGTGCCATTCCGCCCTCGCACGGTCCGCGCATGCGGTTGACCGCCATTGCCGGCGCGCCCCCACAACGCAATCTGCCGCCGGGATGCGCCTATGCGCCACGCTGCCGGCACGCGATCACGGCATGTGGCACGAGCCGACCGGAACCGCGGCAGGTCGCCGCGCGGCACTCGGTGCGTTGCCTTCGTTTGGACGCTGGCACGTATCAATGACCCTGCTGCGTCTCAACAACATCACCCGTCGCTTTCCGCTCGGCTCGCCACTCTACGGACCGCGGAAATATCTTGTTGCAGTCGATGGCGTGTCGCTGGATGTCGAGATGGGCCGGACGACCGGCATTGTCGGCGAATCCGGATGCGGCAAGTCCACCACCGGCCGTATTGCGCTCGGTCTGGAGCCGCCGGACAGGGGAGGTGTGCTGTTTCAGGGTTTGCCGCTGCCGCGCATCGACAGCAAAAAGTGGCGCGCGCAGCGGCGCCAGATGCAGCTGGTCTTTCAGGACACCTTGGCAGCGCTTGACCGCCGAATGACTGTCAGCGCTCTCATCGCCGAGCCGCTGGCGATTCACGGGATTGGTGATCCGGCAAGCCGCAAGCAACGTGTGGCCGAGCTTCTCCACGGCGTCGGCCTCGGCGAAGGCCATGGCATGCTCTATCCGCATCAGCTTTCCGGCGGCCAGCGCCAACGCGTCGTGCTTGCCCGGGCGCTCGCGCCAAAACCCTCGCTTCTGGTTTGCGATGAGCCGGTCTCGGCGCTCGACCTGTCCGTCCAGGCGCAAATCGTCAATCTGCTCATGGATCTTCAGCAGGAGCTCGGGCTCGGCCTCTTGTTCATCAGCCATGACTTGCGGGTCGTTCGCCATGTCAGCGACCGGATCGTCGTCATGTATCTTGGCCGCGTCGTCGAGCAGGGGCGCGCCGACGCCATTATCGATCAACCCGCCCATCCCTATACTCAGGCGCTCGTCTCGGCCATGCCGAGGCTTCCGGGCGGATTCGATCATTATGTGGCGTTGCCAGGCGAACCGCCGAGCCCCACCGATCGGCCGTGCGGATGCCCGTTTCATCCACGCTGTCCACTTGCGCGCGATGTCTGCCGCCAGAGCCTGCCCGAACTCCTGCCGCTAGGGCCGGAACGGCAGGTCGCCTGCCATTTGGTGAGGCATTGATGGACGCGGTGTTTCGTTTCGCCGGCCCCAAGGTCCTGCGTGCCAGCCTGTCGATCCTCATCGTGGTGACCTTTACATTCGTCGTGCTGCGGGCCTCTGGAGACCCGGCGCTGCAGATACTCGGTCCCAGCGCCCGCGCCCCGGATCTTGAGGCGTTTCGCCGGCATTGGGGGCTCGATCAGCCTCTGTATGTGCAATATGTCCGCTATGTCCTGGCGGCACTTCACTGCGATTTCGGGAATTCCATGCTAGCTGGAAAACCGGCCCTTCAGCTTGTGTTCGAGCGCGTGCCCCTGACATTGGCGCTCATGCTGCCCGCACTGGCGCTCACGATGCTGATCGGCATTCCGGTCGGCGCCTACGCCGCCATGCATCGCGACACCTGGGTCGACCGATCGGTGATGATGCTGACCGTGTTCGGCTTCACCGTGCCAAGCTTCGTGCTCGGGCTATTGCTGATCCTGATCTTTTCCGTGACGCTCGGCCTGTTCCCGTCCGGCGGCGCGGACAGGCCGGAAAGCTTCGTGCTGCCGGTGCTCACGCTTGGTTTGGGCGGGGCGGCCATTATCGCGCGCTTCACGCGTAGCGCCATGATCGAAGTTTTGTCGCAGCTCTACATCGTGGCGGCCAGCGCCAAGGGCGTGACGTGGCGGCAGGTGGTTCGCCACCATGCCTTTCCGAACGCGATCATTCCTGTGCTGACGCTGTTCGGCCTGATGCTCGGCGGCCAGGTCGCGGGCGCCGTACTGGTGGAAAGCGTCTTCGGCTGGCCCGGCATCGGCCAATTGCTGGTGGTTTCGGTTGCGAACCGTGATCTCGCCGTGGTGCAGGTCATCCTCCTTCTCGTGGCGCTGACTATGACGTCGGCCAACCTGCTGATGGACCTGCTTTATGGCGTGTTCGATCCGCGCCTGCGTGAAACAAACTCAGGATCGCAATGAAAACGGCAACCGTAGAAACCAACCGTCCGACGACTCGCCCGGTGGACCTGCCGACACTCCTTGCGGTGGGCTGGGTTCTCCTCATGCTTTTCTCTGCGCTCGCCGCGCCGCTGATCGCTCCTTATGAGATCACTTCCATCGACCTGCGCCAGCGCCTGGCGCCGCCCGTCGGCTTTGGCGGAACGATGCTACATGTCCTGGGAACCGACGATCTGGGCCGTGACGTGGCCTCGCGTCTTTTCTACTCGATCCGCACCAGCTTGCTGGTCGCCTTCGGCGCCACTGCGATCAGCGTGTTGGTCGGTACCGGGATCGGCTTCATCGCCGCCTATTTCCGCGGACTCGTCGAGCATGCCCTGCTGCTAATGATCGACGTACAGGCTTCGCTACCATTTCTCATCGTGGCGCTGGCAATGCTCGCCTGTTTCGGTAATTCGATGGCGCTGTTCGTCGCCCTCATGGGACTTTATGGTTGGGAGCGGAATGCGCGGCTGGCGCGAGGACTGGCGATCACCGCCAGCGCACAGGGCTATGCAAGCGCAACGCGCCAGCTCGGCGCCCATCCGCTGCGTGTCTATCTGCGGCATATCCTGCCCAACAGTGCGGCGACGCTTCTCGTGGCGGCGACGGTGACCTTTCCGGAAATCGTCTTGGTGGAAAGCGGACTGTCCTTCCTCGGCCTCGGCGTCCAGCCGCCGATGACCAGTCTGGGTGTCATGGTCGCGGCCGGCCGCGAGTATATCACCCGCGCCTCCTGGATGCTGCTCGCTCCAAGCCTCGTCATTGTCATGACGGCCGTTGCCGTCAGCGTCCTCGGCGATTGGTTGCGCGATAAGCTCGACCCGACCCTCAAATAACGGTTTCCCGATGCAAAGGAAGCTGATCTCCATACTTGTCGACGGCTGCGCTCTCGCACGTAACGGGCACCGAACCTACCTCACGATTGGGTCCAAGACGGAACCTCCTGAAAGGCCACACAATCTCGCATGCAATGCTACCACTTCGTGCTCAGTTAAGCTCGCGATGCAGTCGGCTGAGAATCTTGCCCTTTTGCCTTCGCAAACATCCCAGATGTACCTCAATCTAACGGGCAGGAATTTTGGGGGTCCTTTTTCAGAGTCATCCCACAATATTTCAAAAATCTCAGAAATTACTTTCTTTTGACCTAGCTGCTGGGGCGATTAAGGAAGGATTGGAAATGATATATTGCTTGGCAATCTGTTTGAGGAGTTTGACCTCCGCCAGAGTATCCAAGGGTATGTGCAATCCGTTTCCTTCCTCGGTTAGCTTCGCGGCCGTCAAGAACCGCCCGATTAGGAACGAAGTCAGGCTCCGAAGCGCCACCCGCTGTTCTCGGGAGCCTTCGTAGGAGGTATTCAAAAGCACGCTAAACGCGGAATTGAGCACCGAAGCCAAGCGCTCAAATGCGGCATTCAGGTGAGCGTGTGCATCGCTCGGGGCGCCGAACCAGACCTCATGGGTCTTGCGGATGATTTACTGCGAGCTAGAATATGATTCCAGGGAATAGCGCCGACTCTATGGAAGTCCTCCAAATCGTGAACTGAATAGGCAATGTCATCTGCCCAGTCCATCAGCGCGGCTTCTGTAGTTTGGAACGCGTGATCCTGGAACCTCCTGGCAAAATCAAAGTCGGCGTGATCGACCTTGTAGGCTCCCCACTTACTGCTCCTTTCTGGCTTTGTTGGATCTCGCGTCCAAGGGTACTTTAAGCAAGCCGCAAGCGTAGCTCGGGTCAAATCCAGTCCGAGACAGTCCGGATATCGAACGCCCAACTTGGTCAGAATTCGGAAAGTTTGAGCATTGCCCTCGAATCCGTCAGGGTCTTCTCTCCCTTCCAACAACTCGTTGAGTTTGCTTTCTCCAGCATGCCCGAACGGGGGATGACCCAGGTCGTGGGCGAGGCAAGCCGCCTCCACTACCTCAACGTCAACCCCGAGTTTCTTCGCGAGCTTAGGATCGGCATCGATGCAATTCTGAGCGAGCCTTCGCCCAACTTGGGCCACCTTATACGTGTGTTGCTGCCGGGTATGGAACACATCGGCTTCGCCTACTCTAACGATCTGGGTGACGCCGGCGAGACGATGCAACGCGGAAGAATACTGAATCCTATCGCGGTCGACCTCAAAAGGTTTCCGCTGGTCTTTTTCAGGTGTGCTGTGGAGGCGCTTCCTCCGAGCCGCATCCGTCCATACACGCGATACCATTCGCGATTTAGGCGGCCTGCAAAGTTTTGCCCGGCCTAAAGAAACGCATCTCTCTGTCGATGCGGATCTGATTGCGGCTCATGGCTAGATGCAACGCAGCCTGGATCTCACGGCGTGAATACCCGTCCGCCGTCAGGAGCTCCACGAGCCGCTCGGGATCTACGGCTCGGTTTTCTTTGCGGATATGCCGCAGCAATGCATCTCTTGCTTCAGCGATTCGCTGTTCCATGCGACGGTCTCCCTCGATCACACCGTTGTCTCATAACCATAAATTTTTGACAACAAGTTAGGTTGCAGGAGGGCTGCCATCAACAATACGGCGATCAGACTCCTGACAGTTCCGAACATCCTTCCTCGCCTCAGCCAGAAGCCAAAATACTGACCTTAAAGGTCAGTAATCTCGCACGCGTAGCGGCCATTCATATCGACCTGCGCCGCCCCCTTCACCGCGCCTAATCAAGAGGTCGCTGCGAATGGACCCACGGCTTCATCGCCGACTTCTTCAGCACTATCGGTCACTTCCGGCTGTTCGATGCCGGCTACCAAGCATCAGATTTTGACAACTAGCTTCTTCCGGGCTCCGCGGCCGACGTCTCACTCAACGCCATCCGACATCTCCTGTCGCCTTTGTCGGGCCCGCGACATAAGTTCATTTAGCCAATTTAATATTTTTGCCAAATGTTAAATAGCTGAAAAGCAATCATAAAATTTCCTCTTCGATCCAGCCGGCCAAATTGGCACGAGTTTTGAAACGATCGGTGCGAGGCGCCGGGATCTGCCGACCGGACTTCAAGTCGCGGGTAGCCGCTATGGATGGAAAGAAGGAAGGAAAGCAACATGTCAGGTCTGCGTCAGATCGCATTCTACGGAAAGGGAGGCATCGGCAAGTCCACCACCTCTCAAAATACGCTCGCTGCCCTGGTCGACCTCGGACAGAAGATCCTCATCGTCGGCTGCGACCCGAAAGCCGACTCCACCCGCCTGATCCTGAACGCAAAGGCGCAGGATACGGTTCTGCATCTCGCCGCCCAGGAAGGTTCTGTGGAAGACCTTGAACTCCAGGACGTGCTCAAGATCGGCTACAAAGACATCAAGTGCGTGGAGTCCGGCGGCCCCGAGCCGGGTGTCGGCTGCGCCGGCCGCGGCGTCATCACCTCGATCAACTTCCTCGAGGAGAACGGCGCCTATGACAATGTCGACTATGTCTCCTACGACGTGCTGGGCGACGTGGTGTGCGGCGGCTTCGCGATGCCGATCCGCGAAAACAAGGCCCAGGAAATCTACATCGTCATGTCCGGCGAGATGATGGCGCTCTATGCCGCCAACAACATCGCCAAGGGTATCCTGAAATACGCCCATTCGGGCGGCGTGCGGCTCGGCGGGCTGATCTGCAACGAGCGCCAGACCGACCGCGAGCTCGACCTCTCCGAGGCGCTGGCCGCCCGGCTCAATTCCAAGCTCATCCACTTCGTGCCGCGCGACAACATCGTCCAGCACGCCGAACTGAGGAAGATGACGGTAATCCAGTATGCGCCGGACTCCAAACAGGCAGGGGAGTACCGCGCGTTGGCCGAGAAGATCCATGGCAATTCGGGCCAGGGCACCATCCCGACCCCAATCACCATGGAGGAGCTCGAGGACATGCTGCTCGACTTCGGCATCATGAAGACGGACGAGCAAATGCTTGCCGAGCTTCAGGCCAAGGAAGAAAAATTGGCCGTCGCTCAGTAACCGCCGCTACCGACAGGGGGCGCCGACCGTGACCTGGCGCCCCTTTCTACGAAACAAGGCCTCGTTGGCGAGGCGTTACCCGAACCTTGAAAGGGGCAGGTCCCATGGGCCTCGACTATGAGAATGACGGCGCTTTGCATGCGAAGCTTATCGAAGACGTGCTGTCCCAATATCCAGACAAGGCGGCGAAGCGTCGCAAGAAGCACCTCAGTGTCGCGACGAGCAAGGACGAGGCCGGAGCGGAGGACAAGGGCCTTTCCGAATGCGACGTCAAATCGAACATCAAATCCATTCCGGGCGTGATGACAATCCGCGGCTGCGCCTATGCCGGCTCCAAGGGCGTGGTGTGGGGTCCGGTCAAGGATATGGTCCACATCTCGCACGGGCCGGTCGGCTGTGGGCAATATTCCTGGTCGCAACGCCGCAACTATTACGTCGGCACGACGGGCATCGACACGTTCGTGACAATGCAGTTCACCTCCGACTTCCAGGAGAAGGACATCGTTTTCGGCGGCGACAAGAAGCTGGAAAAGATCATCGACGAGATCGAGGACCTGTTTCCGCTCAGTGGAGGTATCTCGGTGCAGTCCGAATGCCCGATCGGCCTGATCGGGGACGATATCGAGGCAGTGTCGCGCAAGAAAGCCAAGGAGCACGAAAAGACGATTGTACCGGTGCGCTGCGAAGGTTTCCGCGGCGTTTCACAATCGCTCGGCCACCACATTGCCAATGATGCGATCCGCGATTGGGTCTTCGACAAGGACGATGTCGAGTTTGAGTCCGGCCCATACGACGTCAACGTCATCGGCGACTACAACATTGGCGGCGATGCCTGGGCCTCGCGAATCCTGCTCGAGGAGATTGGGCTTCGGGTGGTCGGCAACTGGTCGGGCGACGCCACGCTCGCCGAGATAGAGCGCGCGCCCAAGGCCAAGCTCAACCTGATCCACTGCTACCGGTCGATGAACTACATCTGCCGGCACATGGAGGAAAAGTACGGCATCGCCTGGATGGAATACAATTTCTTCGGCCCCTCCCAGATCGAGGCCTCCCTGCGCAACATCGCCAAGCATTTCGGCCCGGAAATCGAGGAGAAGACCGAAAAGGTCATCGCCAAGTACCGGCCCTTGGTCGATGCCGTCAGCGCCAAGTATCGACCGCGCCTCGAAGGCAGTACGGTGATGCTCTATGTCGGCGGCCTGCGCCCCCGTCACGTCATCACTGCCTACGAGGACCTCGGTATGGTGATCGTTGGCACCGGCTACGAGTTCGCCCACAACGACGACTATCAGCGTACCGGCCATTACGTGAAGAATGGCACGCTCGTCTATGACGACGTCACCGGTTATGAGCTGGAGAAGTTCATCGAAGGCATCCGCCCTGATCTCGTTGGCTCCGGTATCAAGGAAAAGTACCCGGTGCAGAAGATGGGCATCCCGTTCCGCCAGATGCACTCCTGGGACTATTCCGGCCCCTATCACGGGTATGACGGCTTCGCCATTTTCGCCCGCGACATGGATTTGGCCATCAACAATCCGGTCTGGGGTCTTTACCGCGCGCCGTGGAAGAAGATGAAGGACGCGCCGCCGACGGCGGTCGCCGCCGAATGAGGACTGGCCTCCCTGCCAGGCAGGGAGGCCGATAATTGCTTGGGGCACTCGATCCACGCGGGAGGCCCTTTAACGTCTTGATGTCCCTGTGCTGCCGCTTGGCGCGGCCAGATGGAAAAGGTGACCACCATGCCGCAATCGGCCGAAAAAGTTCTCGACCATGCTCCCCTGTTCCGCGAGCCGGAATACAGACAAATGCTTGCCGAGAAGAAACTGAATTTCGAATGTCCGCAACCTGATCAGATCGTCACCGACCAACGCGAATTGACCAAGACTTGGGAATACCGCGAAAAGAACCTCGCTCGCGAGGCGCTTGTCATAAACCCCGCCAAGGCCTGCCAGCCGCTCGGCGCGGTGTTCGCGGCCGCGGGCTTCGAGCGCACCATGTCTTTCGTCCACGGCAGCCAGGGCTGCGTTGCCTACTACCGCTCGCATCTGTCGCGACATTTCAAGGAGCCTTCGTCAGCGGTTTCCTCCTCGATGACCGAGGACGCGGCAGTGTTTGGCGGCCTGAAGAACATGGTCGACGGGCTCGCCAATACCTACAAGCTCTACGACCCCAAGATGATCGCCGTCTCGACCACCTGCATGGCCGAAGTCATAGGCGACGACCTGCGGAGCTTCATAGAGAACGCCAAGAACGAAGGCTCGGTCCCCTGCGACTTCGACGTGCCTTTCGCTCATACGCCTGCCTTCGTCGGCAGCCATGTCGATGGCTATGACGGCATGGTGAAGGGCGTGCTGGAGCATTTCTGGAAGGGCAGCAAGCGCTCGCAAGCCGCTGGAACCATCAACATCATTCCAGGCTTCGATGGATTCTGCGTCGGAAACAACCGGGAACTCAAGCGCCTCCTCGACCTGATGGGTGTCACCTATACCTTCATTCAGGACGCCTCAGACCAGTTCGACACGCCGTCGGACGGCGAATACCGCATGTATGACGGTGGCACGAAGATCGAAGACGTGAAAGGGGCACTCAACGCGGAGGCGACACTGTCGCTGCAGCTTTACAACACCCGCAAGACGCTGGACTATTGCGACGAGGTCGGGCAGGCGACGGCATCCTTCCACTATCCGCTAGGTGTCCAGGCGACGGACGAATTCCTGATGAAGGTCTCGGCGATTTCCGGCAAGGAGATCCCCGAGACAATCCGGATGGAGCGCGGTCGACTGGTTGACGCCATGGCGGACAGCCAGTCATGGCTGCACGGCAAGAAGTACGCAATCTATGGAGATCCGGACTTCGTCTACGCCATGGCCCGCTTCGTCATGGAGACCGGCGGCGAGCCGACACATTGCCTCGCGACCAACGGCACATCGGCCTGGGAGGCCGAGATGAAGGAATTGCTTGCATCCTCGTCCTTCGGCCAGGATGCCCAGGTCTGGGCGGGCAAGGATCTCTGGGCAATGCGCTCGCTGCTCTTTACAGAGCCGGTGGACCTGCTGATCGGCAATTCCTATGGCAAGTATCTGGAGCGCGACACCGGCACGCCGCTGATCCGGCTGATGTTTCCAATCTTCGACCGGCACCATCACCATCGCTTTGCGCTCATGGGCTACCAGGGCGGTTTACGCGTGCTGACGACGATCCTCGACAAGATATTCGACAAGCTCGATCGCGAGACGAGCGAGACGGGCGTGACGGACTATTCCTATGACCTCACCCGCTAAGAGCCGGTGCCGGCTTTTCGCCGAGGCCGCCCATCGCCCAATCGACTTCGGAGACTGACGCAATGACCTCGCTCAGTGCCAAGATCCAGGACGTTTTCGACGAGCCCGCCTGCGATAACAACCGCGGCAAGGATGCCAGGGCGCGCAAGGAGGGCTGCTCGAAGCCGCTGACCCCCGGGGCGGCAGCCGGCGGCTGCGCCTTTGACGGCGCCAAGATCGTCTTACAGCCGATCACCGACGTTGCGCACCTGGTCCATGCGCCGCTCGCCTGCGAGGGCAATTCCTGGGACAACAGAGGCGCAGCTTCGTCCGGGCCAACCCTGTGGCGGACAAGCTTCACAACCGACCTCACCGAACTCGACGTCGTGATGGGGCAGGGCGAGCGGAAGCTGTTCAAGGCGATCCGCGAGATCAAGGAAACATATGCGCCGCCGGCAGTCTTCGTCTATTCGACCTGCGTGACGGCGCTGATCGGCGACGACATCGAGGCCGTGTGCAAACGCGCGGCCGAAAAATTCGGCTTGGCCGTGGTGCCGATCAATGCGCCGGGCTTGGCCGGCTCCAAGAACCTCGGCAACAAACTGGCCGCCGAAGCGTTGCTCGATCATGTCATCGGCACGGTGGAACCCGACGACGCCGGGCCCTACGACATCAACATCCTTGGCGAATTCAATCTCTCCGGCGAGTTCTGGCTGGTGAAGCCGCTGCTTGATCGGCTCGGCATCCGGGTGCGCGCCTGCATTCCGGGCGATGCGCGTTACATCGACGTTGCATCCGCGCACCGCGCCCGGGCGGCTATGTTGGTATGCTCGAGCGCACTCATCAATCTGGCCCGCAAGATGGAGGGGCGCTGGGACATCCCGTTCTTCGAGGGCTCCTTCTACGGCATAACCGATACATCAGAGGCACTTCGCAACATTGCTGAGCTGCTGGTGAGGAAGGGCGCCGATGCGGAGATCCTCGATCGCACAGACACCCTGATCGCCGAGCAGGAGGCGATTGCGTGGAAGAAGCTCGAGGCCTACCGCCGGCGGCTTCAAGGCAAGCGCGTGCTGCTCAATACGGGCGGTGTGAAGTCCTGGTCAGTCGTCCACGCGCTGATGGAGATCGGCATGGAGATCGTCGGCACCTCGGTCAAGAAATCCACAGTCGAAGACAAGGAGCGGATCAAACGGATCCTCAAGGACGAAAACCACATGTTCGAGCAGATGGCAGCGCGCGATCTTTACGCCATGCTCTCAAAACATGAGGCCGACATCATGCTGTCAGGCGGGCGCACGCAATTCATCGCGCTGAAGGCCAAGACACCCTGGCTCGATATCAACCAGGAGCGCCAACATCCTTATGCCGGCTATGACGGCATGGTGGAACTTGTACGGCAGATCGACCTCGCCATTCACAACCCGATCTGGGGCCAGGTGCGGGAGCCGGCGCCGTGGGATTGCCAGCCTGCTTTGGGGGACGATCTGGCGAGCACGAAGAACGGGACCGCAACTGTGAACGCTTTCAATGAATTCGCCGGCGCGACGGCTCATCGCTTCGGCAACCGTTGAGGAAATCCGATGGCCCGCATCCTTCGCAAAATCAAATCAGCGGCGGTCAACCCGCTGAAGTCGTCGCAGCCGCTGGGTGCCGCCTTCGCTTTTCTTGGAGTCGACGGTGCGATGCCCCTGTTCCACGGCAGCCAAGGCTGCACCAGCTTCGCGCTCGTGCTCCTCGTGCGGCATTTCAAGGAAGCGATCCCCTTGCAGACAACGGCGATGGACGAGGTGGCAACCATACTCGGCGGAGCGGACCATCTGGAAGAGGCGATCCTCAACCTCAAAACCCGCACAAAGCCAAAGCTGATAGGGGTGTGCACGACCGCGCTGGTGGAAACCCGTGGCGAAGATTGCGCGAGTGATATCGCCAACGTCAAGCTGAAGCACGCGGAAGAGCTCGCGGGTACGGAGGTCGTGCTGGCCAACACGCCCGATTTTGACGGCGCGATCGAAGAGGGCTGGGCCAAGGCTGTCGCGGCGATGATCGAAGGGATTACATGGTCGGGCGAACGGACGCGGCAGCCGAAGAAGATCGCGATCCTGCCCGGATGCAACCTCACTGTCGCTGACGTCGAGCATTTGCGTGAGATGGTTGAAAGTTTTGGGATCAAGCCGGTTATTCTGCCGGACGTCTCCGGCTCGCTCGACGGTACGGTTCCTGACCGCTGGGTAACGACTACCTATGGCGGCACCAGCGTCGAGGAAATCCGCGAGCTTGGCACGGCCGCGCAATGCATCGTCATCGGCGAACACATGCGCCACCCGGCGAAAGTGTTGCACGGGTTGACCGGCGTGCCGTTCGTGGTGTTCCAGTCGCTGACCGGATTGAGGGCTGTCGACCGGTTCGTCTCGCTTCTGTCGGCGGTTTCGGGCGCCGCGGTGCCGGCCCGGGTGCGCCGTCACCGGGCGCAATTGCAGGATGCGTTGCTCGACGGACATTTCCATTTCGGAGGCAAGAGAATTGCGATCGCTGCTGAACCAGACCAACTCTATCAACTCGCAACCTTCTTCACCGGCATGGGCTGCGACATCGCGGCGGCGGTCACGACGACCGATATGTCGAAGATTCTGCAAAAAGTACCGGCGCAGTGGGTTCAGATCGGCGATCTCGGCGATTTGGAAACTCTTGCAGCGGGCGCGGATCTTCTCGTAACACATTCCCACGGTCGCCAGGCGTCGCAACGCCTTGGCATTCCGCTCATGCGCGTCGGCTTCCCGATCTTCGACCGGCTCGGCAGCCAGCACAAGCTCACAATCCTGTATCGGGGGACGCGCGACCTGATCTTCGATGTTGCCAACATCTTCCAGGCCAACCAGCACGCGCCGACGCCTGAGGCGCTTGATCCATTCCGTAATCGAGAAATGCCAGATGAGCTCCGTTCGTCGCCTCTCACTCGTCACTGACGAGGTTCACGCACCGATGCCTGAACGACGAGCAGGCGCATTGCGCGTAGCCATCGCCACGCAAGACATGAAGGATCTCAATGCCCATTTCGGGTCGGCCAAGCGCTTTGCTGTCTACGACGTGACGCGCGAGGAGTGGCATCTCGTGGAAGCCGTGGCCTTCGATGAGGTTTCCGATGAGAGCGGGAAGCATCGGACCGAGGGCGATGATCGCATCACGCCGAAGGTGGAGGCGCTGAAGGGCTGCCATCTGCTGTTTTGTCTGGCCATCGGCGGGCCTTCGGCAGCGAAGGTTGTTTCGGCAAAAATCCATCCAATCAAGGTGCCGCAGCCACAAACCATTCAAGAGGTGCTGTTGCGCACGCAGACGATGCTGAGGACATGTCCTCCGCCCTGGCTGCGCAAGGTGCTGGCCGAAGCTGGTGTCGCCGAAAAGAAACCCTCCTTCGAGGACGAGGACTGAAACGAGGAAAGAGCAAAATGTTTGAAGTCGCGATCAGCCCTGCTGTTAACGATGACGAGGCGGCCCTTGCCAGCCCGTTCGTCAAATGCCTCGTGCGGCTGATCCGTGCTCAAGATTCCCACGGGTCATGGGACGGCAAAGCGGACGCCGAATTGCTGGCCGACTTCATCGTCAGCAAGGAACAGCGCCGTACGATTCCAATCATCGGCGATCCCGATCCGGACGTGCTGTGGAGGCTCGACAAGTTCTACACCGCCGTCGGGCTTGCGATCGAGGAGCGCTCCGGCCTGATGGCATCGCCGATGATCGAAATGAGCCATGAGGGGTTCGGGCGCGTGCTTTTCACCGCCGGGCGGCTGGTCGTTCTGTCCAAGACCCTGCGCGACGTCCACCGTTTCGGCTTCGAGACGTTCTGCAAACTCGCCGCGGCCGGTACGAAACTGGTCGACGATGCCATCGCAGCCATCGACGCCTATCCCGAGGTGGCACGGGCATGAAACCGATTTTCGAGCAAGAGGATCATGTCAGGCCTTGAGGAGCCGCGATGGCCGGCCCACGCGGCCGACGCGGTCGAGGCCAATTTGGTTCTCGGGGTAGCGCTGATGAAGCCATGCGTCCTGATCTGTTCGCAAGATGCGGAGTTCTATCTGTTCCTAAGTCACATACTGGAGGTGGACGGCTTCGCCAGTGAGCCGGCGGGCGGCGCGAAGGAAGCACTGGCAATGGCCGACGAACGGGAATTCCAGGCCGTGGTGCTGGACTGCGGTCCAACGAGCCTTACCGGGTCCGCAATCTGCACCCGGCTCAAGCGGGAGCCCCGGACCGGCGGCCTGCCCATCATCGCCCTGATCGCGCCCGGCGCCGAGAACCAGCACCTCGATCTGTTGAAGGCCGGCATTGACGAGAGCTTTGTGCGGCCAATGGCGCCGGCCAAGCTGCTCGATTGTCTGCGGACCAGGCTGGCGCTGCCGAAGCGGGGTTCAAACGGGATTGAAAACGGCAGCTGGCTTTCCTGTGGCAGCCTTGAGATGAAGCTCGATGCCCACCGGGTTTGCGGCAATGGCCATGACATCCATCTCGGACCGATCGAGTTCAACGTGCTGCGGCACTTACTCGAGGCTCCCGGCAAGGTCTTCAGCCGGGACGAGCTGATCGGCGCGGCCTGGCCGGCCAATATTCATGTCGGTGTACGCACAGTCGATGTCCATATCAGTCGGCTCAGAAAGGCGCTGGAGACGGCCTCGACCGGTATCGTCATCCGTACCGTCAGGTCGGCCGGCTACTCGCTCGAGAAGCCGGACGGCTGAATCAAGTGCCGGGTGTGGTGCCACTCCCTTTTCCTCGCGCTGTGAGCCGGTCTTGCGGCCTGAAACGCCCTCAACAAATACTCAGGAAGAAGCAGGAAAATGGGTTTTAGAACCGTACTCTGTTTGACCGGCGCTGACCATTCCGATCAGGACGTCAGAACTGCTGCCGGCTTGTGTGCGGAAATCGGCGCGCACCTTTCCGTACTGATTATACCCGCTCCGATGCTCCTTATGTCGCATCGGCGGATCGGAGATGGTGTCCCCGAGTGGCCGGTAGGACGTGGACAGGCAATTGCCAGATTGAACGATCGGTTTCGGCAAATCGATCGATTTACACAGGACGCGGTCAGACTGGAAAAACGCTCCAGAGATATCCAGAAACTGCTGGAATCTATGTCGCTCGCCTATGACGTTGACACCGACTATTACGATCCGGCCAGCCTCGGTGAAGTGGCACGACAGCGGGCGCTCTGCGCCGACCTCACGATCATCGGACCGGGGCTCCTCAACGACGAGAATCTCGGACCTCCTGTGGTCAACGGCTGCTTGTTCGATACGGGAAAGCCGGTGCTCGTTGTGCCGAAGGGGGCTGAGGCGACACTGTGGCCACGGCGCGTCCTGGTCGGTTGGGATTCGCGAGTCGAGGCGTCCCGAGCGGTTCGAGAAGCGCTGAGCCTCCTATGCATTGCTGAGGAAGTTCGTGTCGCCCTGGTCGATCCGAAGGCCAACTACAACGGGAACGGCGCGGAGCCTGGAGCCGATATCGCTGCCTATCTCACTCGGCACGGTGTTCGGGTGTCAGTTGACCTCCTGCCAAGTGCCGGCAAATCGGCGGCCACGGTGCTTGCGCAGCACGCAATCGACACGTCTGCCGACATGATAGTCATGGGCGCCTATGGCAGCCGTCGGCTGCGCGAGCGGCTCTTTGGCGGTGTGACCAGATGGATCTTTGAAAAGCCGACATTGCCGCTGTTTTTGGCTCGATGACGGTTCCGGAGCCGCACCGATGCTGTTCGAAGCACTACTGTGATGCCTGCATTCATACCGTAGATGCGCCCATCGAAATGATCGATTTTACGAATAGGAACGAACATGAAAAGCATTGCTCGGGAGGCGACGCCCGCCGGAAATCTCTCCAGTCATGCGCAAGGCGGAAGGTAGAACGGAGTCCTCCCAGCTCTTATACCCAGGGTACCATGCTGCCGCGAAGGGCCAGCCCGTGGATGCCTGACCTGACCCTGCCTGCGGTGTGGAAGGGTCACTGCCGCGAGCATCCATCTGCCCGCATCGTCGGTTACGAGCTGGAATTCGAGAACTCATTGCTTGGGCAGGCTTCTTTTCCGGCACGCTTCATGCATGGGAGTTTCGAACGCATTTGTGAGATGTCATCCCATGCTAGCCCCTCGAAGAACGAGCCGCGCCCGTCGAAGCCGTGATAAAGCCAAATCCTGTGTGGGGGCAGCCGCTAGAAGCCGCCGTAACCTCCGGACAAGCTGCGCGACAGTATCACACGCGTCCTTCTCGCCCTTGGCGTGGGTTTGGCGCCCGCCGTCGATGTCGCTGACCTTGAGCCCAACGAGGACAGGCTTTTGCCTTCCTCGCAGTCACGACCGCAGCTCGAGGATGCCTGTGACATTCGCAATGCCCAATGCGGGTCGCTGCGAACATCCCGCTGAGTTGGAAAACACTCCCAGAGGAGCAAGATAGGTGGAGCTCTTTTTGCATTGGCACCTGTGCTGGCAACCCGCATTCCCGCCTTCGAGGCGATCAAGCCGACGCGCGCCTGGGCAGGCCATTACGACTACAACACGCTCGACCAGAACGCGGTGATCGGCCCGCATTCGACGGTGAAGAATTTCGTCTTCGCCAACGGTTTTTCCGGCCACGGCCTGCAGCAGGCGCCGGCGGTCGGCAAGGCGCTGGCCGAGCTGATCGTCCATGGCGGCTATCGCACGGTGGATTGCTCGGCGTTTGGGTACAGCCGTGTCGCCGAAGGGCGGGCGTTCAGGGAATTGAATGTGATCTAACGCTGGCGGGACAGCCCCCCTCTCTGGCCTGCCGGCCATCTCCCCCGCAAGGGGGAGATCGGCAGCTTCACTGGCGGCTCCAAACTTCTAGCCTTGGAGATTGGCGAAAGCAGCGATGACGGCCAATCTCCCCCCTTGCGGGCGCGGTCAGCGGGGTCCTTGCCTTTGGCGATGCATGTCGTGGCTGGACCGGGTGAGGTGAGTCCGGCCCAGTCTACCCAGCCTCTGCGCCCGCCCCGAAGCCGCTCGCCCGCTCAGCGCTATGAGGGCGCGCGCGCGAGCGGCTTCGCTAACGCTGCGCTACAGCACGTGCAGGGACGCGACCCCAGTGAAGGCATACTCCAGCGTGGCTTCGCCAATTCCGTTTCGTTGGCCCGCCTCAAGCCGGTCTTCCAACCGAAGGCCGAACGCGCCAATTCGCCAGCCAACTCCATCAACGATTGTCTAAATCCGCAACCCGGGGCGGTTCGCTCGAGCTCGCTTGCTTGAGCACGGCACAGACGGGATCGCGAGTACGATGCCGCGGAATGGGAACGCACCCATGCTTGGGCACGAGGGCCCCGAGCCAACGCGCATCGCGCCAATCGGCGTCGTCACGTTCGAGATACATCACCGGCTGCTCGGCGCTTTTACGCTCGCATATGCGCCGGCACGCCGCTCGATCGATGACGCATCTGCCGACGAGGCTGCTCGTTCCACGAAAAAGCGATAAGCGCGAGATCAATGGGCAACCTCGTCGGGATCGAAAAGAGCGCTAAACCGGGTTGCTAGATCAATCCAGGGTGCCGCGTCGCCGCACTCTGAAGCTATTCGAACGACCGCCGCCAGATAATCGGTAAAAGCCTTCAGTCTTATGGCGCCTTGCTCTGAGAGGCAGTCAATGGCGTCAAGCCGCTGGTAAACGGCAGCGAGCATATGTTGCACCAAAAGCAGGGAGGATGGGCAAGGGCAATCGCTCTTACTCGCGAGGCGCCTGCACTCGCTGCAAAGCGGCGGAATGTCCTCTAAGGCTAGGTCGCTGGAAAGACGTTGTATGAGATTGTCAGTGGCGTTCCTTGTCGAGAAGCCGGCCACCGGCTCCCCATCGCGTTGGTTCAATGAGGTATCACTGTAAAAGTTCATGGTTTCTTCCTTTCTGATGGCGAGGCTAGGCTTCCGCGAGATAGTCGTGGACGACCTTCCCGAGCGCGAGCGTGAGATCTGCGACGAGGTGTACTGCCGAGACTACTTCCAGCACCGGCAGTTCGGCGACGGGGGCAAGCGCATGCGACCAGAGGTTCAGGGCTGCCGGGCCGGTCCAGGCGCCCCTCAGATGGACGTCCTCTAGATGATATTCCACGAGCTCGCAGATGCGCGGCGTGCCGTCGACATCGGGGATAATTTTGAGGAGGAAGTTCGGTTCAGCGAGCGAGGCCCTCACGCTCGCGAGGTCGGCGGCTCGGTGCTTGTAGCCCATGGTACCCGTCGCGACGCGGACCGGCCCGTAGTCCAGCGTGCCAACAAGGGTATCCGTCTCCGTTCGGAGCGTTGGGCTAGCGAGCTTCTTGGGAAAGCCCCACAACTCCCGTCCGCCCGCTATCGGCGGATGGTCGTCGAGAAACATGCAGTGGGTATAGCTCCCCCTGCGGCCACAGAAGGAGACAGGGATGACCTGTCCGCCTTCCGTGTAGTCGCCGAAGCCCGTCGAGTCCGGCATGCGAATGAACTCGAACTTGACCATAGGCTCGCACACCTGAAGCGGCTCCGGCACAAGGTCGCGCAGTTTCTGCGGATCGGTGCGATATGTGATGATCAGATACTCCCGGTTGCGGAAGCGATATGGGCCAGCCGGGTAGGCCGGGCTGGTCAGGGGCATGGCGAAAGCTCTCCCACGGACGGTATCTTGGTGCATGTTTGAAATTCCTTTGTGCTGGACCAAGTGGGCTTAGATCGGTCTGCATGATGGCGGCGAGGCTCTCCGAGGTGCTGTCGTAGCCTCGTAAGGGATGCATGGCGTAATCGCGCGTAGCCATTTGCGCTGGGCAATTGCCTTGGGGCGCGAGGCGATGGTCGCGGACGCGGTTCCATGGCTCCGGTTGTGATCGAGAGGCAAGATTCGAGGTAAAGTGATTTTGTTCCTCATTTGAAGGCGCTGCTTCCCGTCTGCCCTCGTGGTCGGAGGAGGTGGAGTAGCGGCCAGCTCCGATTTCTCCTCATGACGGGGTTTGCGGATCGACGCGCATGCGCCATGCCAAATGAGAAATCGTTCGAGGCCTGCAGGACAGACGGCCTCGGCGAGCCAGTCGAGAGAGAAAAGGTCTTCGCCTCACGCGGGTCAGATACGAATTCCTGAGCACTGCGGTGATGTAGCAAGAAGGCCTGCGACGCCACCAAACCTCTGTCGCGAAAATATGGAGGTGACGCGGTATCCGCCGTCTAGCCAAACAGCATACGCAGCATCCGGCAGCACGCACTCGACGGCCTGGCCCCATCGCCGGCTTCAGGAGAAAAGATCAGCTATGAGCCGGCAGGCAGTCGCTGCACGCGGCGGTCAGGTCGTGTAGAGCTTCCGCGCACACAGCCGGCGCCGAAATGATGCTAGATGATGAGCCGACGCCAACATTACCGCAGGGGAGACAGCCAAGTCTGTCCTCAAGCGTCTGACGATGAGTGATGCATGTCCAAAAGCTGACAGCGACAAAAAACATGTCTGGTCCAAAACCACCGGCCGCCTTGGGCGTGAGGTTTCTCGAAGCCTACTCGTGCAGTTGCTGCGGCTAAGCGCGCTGGCATGGCCTTTGCTGGAGATGCGGCAATATTGAGTGGGGGCTGACCGCATAAGAACGCGAGACCATTGATGGTCTGCTACGCCATCTCGGCGGCGCGCCCGCTCAACGGTCACGGCTACACCTTTGGCAATGGCTGACGCTCGACATTGCGGTTGCGCCGCCCTGCCGCGCCGATGCGCCCAAAGTTCGTTGATAGTCCGCTCGGCGGATTGAGGAAACCGGCTGTTGACTGCTGCCAAGGCGGAGATGGCTGGGCTCATTCGGACTGTCTTGACCGTCGGTGTCATGAAGCCAAAGACACCATGCTGGACGTTATGCATGACCAGACAAGTGGGAGTCACAACGAATGATTTTACCGGAACTGCGCTCTGCTATCCCAGCCGGCAGAGTTTTGGAGATAACGACGACCACAGGATGCATCGTGGGATGTTCATATTGTCCGCAGGACAAGTTCGCTGACCGGCAAAGAAAAGTATCTGATACGAAGCATCTTAGTCTTGGAGATTTCAAGCGCTGTCTGGCGCGCGTACCAACTTCCGTCGACATTAGTTTTGCCGGGTATTCTGAGCCATGGCTCAATCCGGATTGCACCGAAATGGTCGAGCACGCTTCCGCCAAAGGCCACGGCATCAGGATTTTCACGACGCTTGTGGGAATGAAGGGGCGGGATCTACAACGCTTGCAGGCGCTGCGGTTGGGGGTATTCGTGGTTCATGTTTTTGATGATGGCGCCCACATGAATAGCCGCCTTGTCGGAGACAAGTATCGCGATTTGGTTGGTCAACTCGTCGACGCCGACATCCCATCAATTCGATTCGTGGTTTTGGGCGAGGCCCATCCCGATATCGCCGACATTATCCCTGCCGAAGCCATAGTTCGCGCGCGACCGGTGAGCAGCAGGGGTGGAAGCGTAGATCCTAAGATTATAGAACCACGGCAACCAGTCGTCGGAGCGCTGATATGCGTGGACGAACGACAGTATCGGAATGTTCTCCTTCCAAACGGCGAGGTTACTCTCTGCTCCATGGATTTTGAGCGGCGTCAACCTTCTATGCGACGAATACGGCGATCTCTTTAAAAGCCCAGTTTTTTTGCGAAATCGTCGATCGCATGAACGGAGCGGATGGTTTTCTGCTCTGTAGGATGTGTGAATTTGCCGATCCAAACGACCGGGTGCTGACTGGGTGCCGGCCGACCGCCTGAGAGAGGCGGGCCGGCGAATGCTCCTTTGGACTGTAAATCCCGGCGAAATCATTGCGTTTTTCGCGTCACGCGAGCGTGATCCCGTACGCGCGGGAGTCGGCCTCGATTATTTACGAGGCGAGCTCATCGAAAGTAGTCGTCGGCTTCCAATCGAGCTTGATGGCCGCCTTGGAGGCATCACCGATCAGCAGGTCAACCTCGATTGGCCCGAAACAACGTTCGTCTATTCGGATCAGCGCTTGGCTATTCCTGCGTTCGCGGCCCAACTCGTCAACACCTTCGCCTTCCCAGAATATCTCCTTCCCGACCCGCCTGGAGGCAGCCTCGACAAAGCTGCGGACCGAATGCGTCTCGCTGGTCGAGCACCGTCAGGCTCGTGGTGCTGCAGGATGGGGCACACGGCCGCGACATAGCTGTGTGACCGTCTTTAGCTGGATTCTGCGTCTCAAAATCCGGATTTCGCCTCCATCTTCCGCAAGACGGGAGAGACCTCTTGGGACCCCCGGCTTCCGAAGGCGCCTTTTCAGATTCCCGCCGCGAGAAGTGGCAAGAGCCTTTTTCCGCGACACAGTCCATGAAACTGGGTTGCTGGCCGTCCTAAGAGAATATTCCGATGCGGAGCGCCCTATTAGCTACCGGCTCCTGGCAAGAGGACGGCGACGCGGCAAATCGGCCACCGGCGCAAGGTTTCCCCCCCCCCTCATTGTCGGATACCCGACAGGATCACAAACCCGCTAACCGTTGCTTTCATGAAAGTTTCCTTGTGGCACGTTTGATGCGGGGGATCTTACGAACACATCAGCGGATGCCCTCCTATGAGCAGGCTCAGAGAAAAATGCAGTCACCGCATTCGAGACCGCGCCCCGCTGACCGCCAAGTCGGTCAAAGGTCGGCTCATCATGGTGGAGGCGGGCGACTTCGCCCGATTAAAACACGGAATAAGAAAGCATCTCGCTGACCGAGACGCGATCATCGAAGCGGGCGGAGATACGTCGATCCCGTCCACGCCCACAAGTCGTGGACATGAGTGTCGATCTCATCACTTGGCCGGGATCCATGGGCTTCATACCCGACCATACGAAAGCGCGATCAAACTCTAGCAAATCCGCGGCACCGAGGTCGAGAATGCCCGCATGGACAGTAAGCCCAATGGCCATGGCCGATATTCGCCGCGAGCATCGCCTAATTGGGAAACACCTATAGGAGCAAGGCAAGTGGAACTCTCTTGCGTTGGAGTGGGTGCTGGGCCTTCTAATTTGAGCCTTGCGTGTCAGATACACGAGCAAATTGGGCAAGGGGCACTATTCCTGGATCGGCAAGTCGACTTCCGCTGGCACCCAGGCATCGCATTCAATTCCTCGGAGCTCCAGGTCAGCCACTTCAAGGATCTGGTCACGCTGGTGAATCCGCGATCAGCCTACACTTTCGTAAACTACCTGCACGAGAACGGGCGTCTGTACCACTTCCTGAATGCACAGTTCTTCGAGGCCGTGCTCAGATCTGAGTTCGAGCAATACCTGAACTGGGCCTTCCACAGGAACCCGCTTGTCTGCGGCGGCGAAACGGTGCGCCAAATCCGCTTTGACGGCGAGTTTCGGGTGCACACCGATAACGCGGTTCTCCGCACCAGAAACGTCGTTCTCGGCATTGGGAAGCAGGCGCATATTCCGCCTCAGTTTCAGGGCTGGACTGGACGCAACCTGTTCCACTCATCTGAATTGCTGCACATTCATCCTGAGGTGCACAAAAAGCATGTCTGCGTGGTCGGCGGGGGACAGTCCGGAGCCGAGGTGCTGTTGCACCTTGTTGGTCTGCCAAGAGAACGGCGACCTGCCTCGATCACCTGGGTCTCGCAACGCGAAAACTACCTGCCCATCGACAACAACCCGTTCACAAACGAGTTGTTCATGCCCTGCTTTTCGGATCGTTTCGCGGCAATGAGCGAGTCGCAGCGCAAGCTGTTCCTGCGGCGGTTCGTGCTTGCTTCGGACGGCATTTCGGGAAGCACGTTGCGCGCGATCTATCAGGCGCTATACCGCCACGCGTTTCTAGAGCCAAACCGATGCGAAATCACACTGCGGCCGGGCTGCACTGTCTCGCACTGCATCAACGTCGGCGCGGGCCACAGGCTCACCCTGCAGCACCGCATGGAGGAGGTCGAAGAAGTCACGGCCGACATCGTCATCCTGGCCACCGGTTACGAGAATGCGGTGCCAGGCTTCTTGGAACCGATGGCGGACCGGCTGGAAAAGATCGACAACGAATTGGCAATTCGCGAAGATTTTTCGGTGTGCTGGGACGGACCGCGTGACAGACGCATCTTCGTACAGAACGCCAGCCTAGGACAGCGTGGGCTGGCTGATCCGAATCTAAGCCTGCTGGCCTGGCGAGCGCGTCGCATCCTCGACAGCCTTCTGGGGCGCGCGCCGCGCGCCAACCCCGAGCATCCCGGCTTCATCAGCCCTACCTCTGTCGAGAGCTGGTCCGACACCGTCGCAGAAGCAATGGGCAGCGGGATATGACCGGCCGACTGAGGATCATTGGCGGTGGCATCCAAATGCCGAGCGGGCTGCACTGCGCTGACCAACTTTTTCGGAATCGCGGAATTTCCGACCTATTGCCAGCCAGTCGAGAAGGTCATGCGGTTCGGGGCGCTGGGTCAGCCTAGCGCGCCCGCGCACCGCCGGCGGCGAATGATGCTAGATGAGCCGAGGCCAACATTACCGCAGGGCAGACAGCCAAGCGGTTCTCGCCCTCAAGCGTCTGACGCATGATGCGTGTCCAAAAGCTGACAGCGGCAGAAAACATGTCGGGTTCAAAACAACCGGCCGTCTTGGGCTTGTGAGGTTTCGAGGCAGAATCATGCATTTACTGCGGGCAAAGCGCTGGCATGACGTTTGCTGGTTGAGATCGGCAATACTGAGTGAGGGCTGATCGCATGAGAACACGCAAGACTTTGATGGTCTCCTAACCGGTGTGTTCCGTTCTGAGAGAAGAACCAGCTCGCGCATAAACGTCAGGAAAGGTGTGGGAATGGAGAACAACATGTTGCGTAGAGAGTCCCCGGCTCCTCTGATCAAAGTGGACGACTGGCTGCGTGGCGAACCCCTCACGAACTTTCAGCCCGGCAAGGTGTAGGGATGACAGGTGGAATGGAACCCTGGTCAGTTCGCCCATTTTCTGCGGCGCGCCCGCAGTAACTGTGTCCATGGAGCACAGGGTCGACCGTTTGCTCCAGGTCAGGAGCTCGGACCTTAATAACTTCCAACCGAATAGCCGCGGCCGCGATATTCGACGCGAATTTGGCCCGTCGTTGAAGACGTCACAGTCCAGGACGTGTTCAAGGTCGGCCACAGGGGCAGCATTTACGTGGAATGGGCCTGGCCAGGCCGGACATCGGCTGCGTAAGCGGGCCCGAAGTCGGCGTAACCGAAAGCAGAAATCCTCCGTTGAGGACGAGACCTGAAATTGAGGAAACGAAATGTCTCACGCAGCGCTTGGCCCTGCCGTCAACAAGGACGGCGAGGCCCTTGCCCGCCGGTTCGTCAAATGCTTCCTGCGGCTGATCCGTGCTCAGGACTTCCACGGCTCATGCCAACGGAAATCGGACACCGGGCTGCTGGCCGATTTCAACATCACCAATGAACTGCGCCGGAATATCCACTCATTGGCAATCCGGATCCGGACGCGCTGTCGAGGAGCGCTCAGGCGTGATGACATAGTCAACAACAGAAATGAAACTGACGGTGCTTCGGGCGCGTGCTTTTCACGGTCGGGCAGTTCGCCGGTCTGTCGAAGGCGTCTACCGGTTCGGCTTCGAGACTCTCCGGAAACTCGCGGATACCGGCGCGAAACTGGTCGACGATGCGACTGCAGCTATTGCCTATCCCGACTGGCGCGGGCGTGAAGAAACCAATTGTCGAGGAAGGATCATGTCAAACCTGGATGAGACGGCGAAGAAAGTCCGAAAGCTTCAACTGCGCGCGGCAATTGCCAAGACGAACTTGCGCGACCTTGCCGAGGGTCTCCCGGTCAAATGGATTGAGATAGAGGAAGTCGCCAAGAAAACGCATGCCGTTTATGCCGAGTTGGATGGTGCCAGGAGAGAGCTCGCCAAAATGAAGAGTTTAGGATGAGGAGCACGTTCATCAGCCGCGACGGCTCCACATGGGTGCCGGAATATTTGATCGCTATAGATGGCAAGATCTGTATCGGCTGCGGCCGCTGTTTCAAAGTCTGCTCGCGCGAGGTCATGCATCTTTACGGCGTCGATGACGCGGGCGAAATCCTCGGCGCCTGCGACGGCGGTGACGACGACTTCGATGGTGAGCTCAATCGCATGATCATGGTTGTCGACCATGCCGGCCGCTGCATTGGCTGCGGAGCCTGCGGCCGCGTCTGCCCAAAGAACTGCCAGACCCATGTCGCGGCCGACCAGATCGCAGCATGAGTTGCATGATTTGACGAGACAAAATCAGGAGAACGGCATTGCGCTTCATCACATTTTGCCGGCTCCTCGGGCTGGTCCTGTGCGGCAACGCTGTGACGGTTTACTTCGCTTCGCATTATTCGTTCCCTCTAGCAGTGGTCACGACGCTGGGCTGTTCGCTACTTCTTCAGCTGGGCTATTTCGCAAGCGTGCTCTTTCTGATTTGGCGGTCCAGCCGCGCTAGCAACGCCGGGCAAGGGGCTGGGCTTTTAGATAGGTCCCAGGAAGTTCGGTACCAGTCGCGCGACGATGATGAGCATAGGAATGAAACTCAAGATGTACCCCAGCGCAATCAAACGCTCGGCATATCGCTGCTCCTCCCTTGACGCGCCGTCACAAGATCAGAGCTCAGATTCATCACTTTGTTCAAGTTTGATTATTGAGGTCATTGTTCCCTGATATGGTCGAAGGCGACGGCATTCTCATCGTTCTAACGCCAGGGCAATGCAGTTTCAGTTCTCCGGGCAATGGTAGTCGATCGCAGCGCACGGCACGCGGGTTGCTTCGTCTCGAAGGCGAACGAAGCGCCGGAGAACATGACACGTGTGAAGGTGGCACATGTCCGGCTCTGCCACAGCCGTATGATGAGCTTCAAGAACCGCGCCTGACGCGCCCACCGCCCAAACATCCGCACTCGCCGGGCTGCGCAACCCGACCAGCTCCGCCCGGCGAGCGCTCCTCGTCGCGCCTATGCAAGCGGGGGCAATAAGTGGACGCCGATCTGGAGTGCGCCCCTGAGGGTGGACAGATATCAGGCTGCTGATTTGCCAGTCTGCCGGATGTGTTGATCCTGGAACTGCTGTCCGCATCCTCGGCGACATCGCCCTATCGCCGATCGAGCTCTTGGCATTGCCATGTCGTGCGACGGTCCTGCTGTCGCCCGCTCGCCGTCTCAGGCGTGGATATCTTGCACCCTATTTACCTCCGTGCCGAGGCGACCTGGCCCGAGATGTTTTCGAAGCATCGCCTGAGGGCGCTCGAGTGCCTCAATGAACTAAGTCTGGGCCAAACCCGGAAAAACGCGTCTAACCTTCGTTCTTCGTGGGCTCGACGGCTCACTTGCTGGGGCGTCACATCGCGAGGTTGCCGAGGGGCTGATTGGCCTACGGCGCGTCCATGCCGATTGTGGCGATCCTCGCGATCATCTGCCCGAGCGCATTTCGCCGCGCCGCCTCTCGTGGCCGCGCCCTCTGAATTGAAGGTAAACATCCGCCCTGTCCGTCAGCCGGCGAACAGTTCGGAGCTCAAACCCGGTCACCACCAGTTCGCCAGGTCGAAATGGCATCGAACGGCCTTGTGGGTGCGCTCTGGTTCAGGCGTAGGTCGATGCCGAGAGGCCTCGTTCGGCATTGTCCGATAGCCGACAATGTCTGGTACGCAACGTGGAGGAAGCTGGCTCTCGGGTGTTTCTTAAATGCTTTTTGGCTTGGCACGGTACATGCTCGTTATTGCGCAAAACGCACGGACTGAGTGGTCCCACCGCCACGAAAGTCGCTAGCTTACGCCACCTCCCAAGGCGAACCCGGCCCGGCAGGGAGGTCCGTCTCTGCCGGGCATGCCTTTTCAGACGATTCGCGTACAGAACTTCAAATTGGGCGGCGCAATGTCCGACTGAAGAGGATTGCGTCGAATGGAAAATGAAGGCCGTTTCGAGGCTCTCCGACGCATGGCCGGAGCGAGAAGGGAGTGTTGGCCATGCGGGAGGGTTCACGCTCAGCGTGTTGTGTCGGCTTTGTCGGTTCGACGACACAGCCTTGGTTGGCCGGCGTCTTGGACGTTTCGTCTAAGCCACTGAAAACAAACATACTATTCCTTCCCTGGCGCCGTCATCTAGATCGGCATGAATTTTGCTCGATTCCGTTGAGAGGGCGGGAGCTGCTTGCCAGGGAAGAGCGAAGAGATGGCTCGGCAAAATTGAAGGACGGGAGATCACAGATTTGTTGCGAATGAACACGTTGGCCGCTGGCGGCCATGCGTCTGCGGCTAGAGCCTCCGTGGGGTTTGAAGATGCGGCGAGGGACTGCAGTACGCGTGTCGATCACATGATTTGCTGGCGGCTCCAACAAGGGGCGTTGCAGATGTGCATACGGTTGGCGAGTTACGTCCTGTTCGTGATGACATTCTTCGTCAGCACTATGACTGCGAACGGACAGGAGACCAGCCTTGTCGGCATTTCCCAGGGTTCGGAGCTAACCGCGGCGGCCAACCATCTGGGACAAGGCGGATACGAGCTGTCGGGTGGTACCAACGTGTCTTTCGACAAGTGGTACCATAGCAAATGGATCGACATGCGATTTGAAATGTTGACGCAGCTCTCGGATGATTTCGGTCTCCTGTGGGGCGCGAGCACCGGCCAACATGCCGAGAAGGTCCGAATCGACCCAGGTGTGAAACTCGGCTTTATTCTGCAAAAGCGACCGACGCCGTCCACGACGCTTTCTCTCACCGTCAGTTCGATTTTGGGCGGGAACCTGACGGAACGACCTTGCACGGCTGACTATGGCGCCGTCGGCGGCTTCCAGACAGTGAATTGCCGTCTGGCCGCGTCGCAACTCCGGCCTGCGGACACGTTGAAATATATGGCAAACATCAATCCAAGCCGATTGAAACTCGATCTTCGGTTCAGGGGTGAATTCTAGAGATAGTGAAAGGCATAGGCGGTACATTTCGTTGATGAAGAACAATCCAGACAGGAAGTTTATTATGCACAAAACACAATTGTTCCCGGTAGGACTCGTTGCCGGTCTTTTCATGTGCCTGCTGACGGCACCCGGTTTTGCTGGTGATCTCGATGCGCGGGTCAGCGGTAAAGGAACGACCGGAACGCCAACCACGGAAAGCAGTAGCTCGGGCTGCCCACAAAATGCCGACGGGACCTTTTGCTGGATGAGCCCGGATATTGGTGAAGCATGGGCATCGGGCTATACCGGTTCCGGCGTATCGGTGACTGTCGCAGACGACTTCACAGGTGAAATGGATGAGTTTGGGGATCTCGGCTATGGCCCCCAATGGCGGCAACATGGGCAGTGGATCGCTCAAGCAGCCGGCATGGTGGCGCCTGGCGCAAAGATAGTCGAGCTCGACTATTTGGAAGCAGTTCCGCTGACGCTGGAGGAGGGGCTCAATGTCATTAATCTGAGCTATGCCCTTGAAAACCCAGTGAGCGGGTACCGGCTCGAGCAGTCGATTGTCGATGCGGCTCGGGCGGGTGCCGCGGTCTTCACAAAGGCAGCCGGAAACAAATCCGTAGCGGTAGGTACCCCGGCCGAAGGGGATATTGATTTCCTAGCTCTTGAGCTGACTGGGACGCAATCGACAATCTTTGTGGGTGCGCTCGAGCACAATGGCACTCCCGAAAACAAGGCGAAGCTCGCCTCCTATTCGAATTACGCCGGTTCAGATTCGGAGGTGCAGAACCACTTCCTCACGGTGGGGATCGATAGCGACAAGATTGGGCTATCCGGAACGTCTTTCGCGGCACCTGTAGTGGCTGGCTATGCCGCCATCCTTGGCAGCAAGTTCACGTCCGCAACACCGACACAGATAACTAATCAGTTGCTGGATACGGCTAGAACCGACACGCTCGTCAACTACAATCCGGCGGCTTACGGCCGCGGCGAGGCCAGCCTTTCGAGGGCATTGGCACCCGTTTCGATCAGGTAGACGAGCACTTCGATCGAGCAGCTGAAACTTCTGTGAGGCGTTGAGCGCCGCAAAAATCGCCTCGCAGAATTCGGCTCGGCAACTGTGCGGTTCTGCCGATCCAAGCGCAAACAAGAGCCACTGCGTTTTTATCGAAGTCTGTTGGTTTGGCGGTCTAGCTGCGCTCGCAAAGCTGGCAAAAACACAGATGCCGACCGCGTGTCGTCGTAGGTTTCCTAGGCGATGGTCGCCTCATCGCAGCATGCCGACATGTGGATCGCTTCGTTTCAGTCGCAAGGAAAGCGCTGGAAATCGCCAAGGCTCTGACGGCAGGTCGAAGAGCGCGGCCGACCAATCCAAGCAGCGCTTATGGAACGAGTTTTGCGTGGCTATTTCAGCTGAATGATCATCGCCGGAGAGAATATGCTGGAAAAATTCGAACGTTACCCGCTCACCTTTGGACCCACACCCATTGAGAAGCTCGACCGGCTCGGCAAGCATCTGGGCGGCAAGGTGGAGATCTACGCCAAACGCGAGGACTGCAACTCCGGTCTCGCGTTCGGCGGAAACAAGCTCCGCAAGCTCGAATACATCATCCCCGACGCGATCGCGTCGGATGCCGATACCCTGGTCACCGTCGGCGGCGTGCAGTCCAACCACACGCGGATGGTTGCAGCCGTTGCCGCCAAGATCGGCATGAAATGTCTCCTGGTTCACGAGAGCTGGGTCCCCCATGAGGATGCCGTCTACGACCGCGTCGGCAACATTCTCTTGAGCCGGATCATGGGAGCGGAAGTGCGTCTGGTCGACGATGGCTTTGACATCGGCATCCGGCACAGTTGGGAAAAAGCGCTCTATGAGGTCAAGGCAAGGGGCGGCAGGCCTTATGCGATACCGGCCGGGGCGTCTGTTCATCCGAATGGAGGCCTCGGCTATGTGGGGTTCGCGGAGGAAGTGCGCGCCCAGGAGGAACAGCTAGGGTTTGGCTTCGACTACATGGTCGTTTGCACGGTCACCGGTTCAACGCATGCCGGCATGCTCGTCGGATTCGCCAAGGACGGTCGACAGCGCAAGGTGATCGGTATCGATGCCTCTGCCACGCCTGCAAAAACCAAGGCGCAGGTGCTAAGCATTGCCCGACATACAGCGACCCTCGTCGAGCTCGGAACGGAACCTGTCGAGGATGACGTGGTGCTGCTCGAAGACTACGCGTACCCGCGGTACGGCATTCCATCCGAGGAAACCAAGGCGGCGATCCGTCTGTGTGCGCGGCTCGAGGGTATGATTACCGATCCCGTCTATGAGGGCAAATCGATGCAAGGGATGATTGACCTCATCCAAAAAGGCTTTTTTCCAGAGGGCTCGAGGATACTCTACGCGCATCTCGGCGGCGCGCCGGCCATCAACGGTTATGGCTACACCTTTCGCAATGGCTGATGCTCGACAGATTTCCACGTGCTGTGCCTGCCGTAACAGCGCTGCGCCAATTTTGTCCGAAGGCCTTTGGGAAACCGCAGTGGGCCGTTAACTGCCGCCACGAGGTGGGGTCGTGGCGCTGGATGCTTGCCAGTATTCGCCTCTGCTCAATGTGTCCTGGAGCCGCATAAGAAGGCAGCAGACATGGCCGTTTAACGTTTTTTGCCATTCTGCGTGCGGCGATGATCGCCGCAAATTAAATAAATTGGAAACCACTGAAGATGTCGCGCAGGTGCGGAGGTATCTACCTGATCAGGTATGGAAGCTGTGACCAAGCGTGCTCGAGCTGGTCGTCGTCGGCGAGCACATCGCCGCACACCCCCAGCGCGGCGGTGAACTGGGCCAGCCCGGGCGAGGGAAGAGGCGTCCCCCGCGAGCGTGAGAGCGGGCAGATCGGTATCGGGTCTAACGAGGGCTTGCCCATGTATCGCGAGCGTAGACGAGACCGTCGTCTTTTCGGCAATTTTGACCGAAACGGCGCGTTCAGCCGGCGCGCTTGCTTTCAGGCGGGTTCGTCCACCTGGCTCTTTGAGCACTACGTGCGGAGGGGGTGGGGGCTACGACGTAGCCGAGCCGCTCTATACGGAGGCGGCGCGCGCGAGGCGAGGCGAGGCGACGATGAGGTGAGTTTGTCCCCCGATCGCCTCTACGTAGCTCTAAGTGTCGACAGATCCATATCGGCCTGTTTCTCGATCTTCGAGACAGAGGGCTGCTTGATCTTGAAGGTCGAGGCAATCTCCCTGGGCTTCCCAGCCGCATGGCGCAGCTCTCCGAGGCTCTCGACCTCGTCCTTTAACTCTTCGAACGTGCGTCGACACGCTCCCGACGCTCCTCGGGGAGGGCGGCGATCACGTCATCAAGCTTGCGTTCCATCACCTCTTCTCCTTCTTAGCCGCCGCCCGGCGGTTGAGATGCCCTTGACAGCCTTTGTCCAATGGCGTGCTGATTGGCGGCCCGGAACGGGAAGTCGCATCTGGCCATTGCCATCGCCCGGGCGCTCATCCGGGACGGGCGCGGCCGCTTCTTCGACGGGACAACTACCGCACTGCTCGATCCTCTCACGCATCGTTGCGAGATCATCGAAATCGGACATGAATCCTGGCGCTTCAAGAACCGCGCCTGATCACCACATCGCCCAAGACGATCCGCGCTCGCCGGGCTTCGCAACCCGGACCAGCTCCGCCCAGCGAGCGCTAGACGCGATGCGCTGCAGCCAAGTTTTACCGGGATATTCGCTTCGGCATGTTGCATGATAGGACAAAGCAAGAGGGATACCCCCTCAAAAAAGCAAAACTGGGCTCATTATCGATGTAGAACCGCCAAAGTGCTCGATGGGTGGATTTGCAGAGCGCGATTGAAGGTAGCTGAGACGGTTTGTGCCGAGCTGGAACGGTCCGTGCAGTCCAAAATGCGTTCATCCGAAAATGTCATCACTTGGCAAAAACGGCTGTTTGACCCGAATCTTTTATTTTCAGTGGCTGAGCGGCGTCTAATTGGTCGATGTCCGCTGCATGATGGGTGTTGCAATCAACGATGCCCCAGAATGGCGAGCAGCATCCGGCCGGCGATTAAAGCCCTCAAGGGATTTGACGGCCGAAGCATCCTTGAGGTGATCAACGACTTAGACGGGGATACCTATCGCGCCGTCCATGCCGTCGCTTCGCTGGTGTGATCTACATCCTTGCTTCCAGAAGAAGGGTAGGGAGACGCCCAAGTGCGAAGTCGATCCCGTTACAGTGATTGAAGGTGGCCGAGACGCACGATCGCGAAAACCATCGGAAAGGAACAAAGTCATGACTGAAGAATCACCGGCGAAATGACCAGCGGCAACGTGTTTGCGGATTTGGGCTTTGACGAAACGAAGAGAATTGCGGAAAGCCAAGCTCGCCCGTGAGATCCGCGCCATCATTATTCGTCGGCGCCTCACTCAAGCCAAATCCGGCTCAATTGCTTGCTATGAAATAGCCCGACATATCCGCCGTAGTCATGGGGCGAACAGCCAAGCTCTCTATAGATCGCCCGGTGCGCTGCCTCGATCGACTCGATTATAAGGTGGACGTTGTGGCGCGTCACAAGCCGCGCAAATCGGCACGAACTGCCGCAGAAGCAGCCTAATCATTGGCGCAAGCGTGGGGTCCAGCTCTCGACAAGATCGTCTTCCTCGGGGATTTCCATCTCCTCATCCTCCTGGCCTATTTCGGTGGATACGAGGATCATGAGTGCCGAACTGCCCTTGCGCCCCAGTTTTCCTTCGAAGCGGTCGTCGCTTCGCAGCGGTACGGATGACCTTATCCGGCCGACGATGGCTCTTCCGATTCTTAAGTCCAAATGCTCTCTGGCGTGAGGATCTCGAACGGAACAATCCGCTGTTCGATTAGCCGTATGTCCTTGCGTTCGATCATGCGCAGCATCACGTCGATGAGTTCTTCAGGCATCCTGTCGACGGGATGGCACAAGGAAGCAGTAATCAAGCCTTCGCTCAATCCCTTGCGTGTCTCGGGCCCGATGTCGCGCAGACGACCCGGATTTTGCACTGGTGCTCCACAGCGAGCTCGCGCATGGCACGCGGAACGCCGGAAATGCCGCCGCCATTAACGAAGATGCCCCTGAACTCCGGCTCCTCGGCTATCAGCCTGCGAACGATTGCCTAGGCGTTCTTCGGCGCCTCATGGGTCAGGAGGGTTTCGCTGACGTGGAACTCGGGCGCGTGCTCGCGCATGTAGGAGCGAAAGCTCGCATCCGCGATGTCTTGGAACTGATAACGGTTGCTGCCGATGAGAGGAAAGACCTTGCCGGGCCGACCGGACGTCTGGCTGATAAACCATGCGGCGGTGCGGCCGGCCTTCCAGTTGTCGGTTCCCACAAAGCCGGCCCGGCTGGCGGCGGACAGGTCGGTGACGTAGGCGATCACCGGAACGCCTTTGACGCGCAACTCATCAATCGCCTGGCCGACGAGCGGGTGATCGGCCGAGATCACCACGATTGCATCGGTGCTTCCGCCTATCTTGAGCAGATTGGAAGCGACCGCTTCGGGGGAAGGGTCGTCCTCGAAGAGCACGTCTGGCTCAATAACCGCATCTGTGCGTCGCGCGCAGGCACCTAGCTAGAAGCGCCTCGGCCCAGATCCGACAGAGCGGCCGGTGCGATTGCTACATGAAAAAGCTCAAGTGCCGATGCGGGAGATTGTCCCGCCTGCGTTCGTGCAGCGGCCCCGAACTGCGGAAGCCGATCTGCTGCGCTGCGCTCAAGATGAGGTCGGCAGTCTGCGGTCGCAGTGTGCCAGTTCCGTGCAGGAGCCTATTGACCGTGGAAATACTTACGCCCGCGGCTTTCGCCAGATCGGCGATCGTTGGCCTGTTCATCAGCCGCCTCTCATATGCAATGAATGACTTCTTTCAAGTGCAAAGGCCATGTCAGCGGCGAAAGACGCGTAGCTCTCCGGATCCTTCGAGGGAGAGGCCTGACATGTTGGACGAAATCTCCGCGCCGCCTGATGCCAATCGGCAAGATTGTTCGCCCGCGGCCGCCCGTTTTTCCCGATGGCACCACGCGCGCTGCGGGCTGTGCGATCCGAAGCCGCGCGGCGCGCTGCAATGCGAAGGCGCCAATCTGGCTGACGTCAACGGACAGTGCTTTCTGGACCTCAACAACACTTCTGCCATTTCTGACTCATAGGGATGGCTTTGCCCCGGCGCTGGATGCGGTCGCGCGCATCCTTCATGACCGCAGCCGCCTTTTCAATTCGACGGCTCATGAGATCGACTTTGCTGAATTACCTGCTCGATTGCCTTCCGGCGGTCGAGCAGATCCATTTCGTCAAACATCGACACTGAGGCCGTGACGATCGCCATCAAGGCGGCACGCGCATTCACTGGACGCACGAGCATGCCAGATCGAAGGCGCTTATCAGGAATCCTTTGATTGGGCCGAGGCAGGCCAGGGGAGGGATATCCGCAACATCGGGTCACCGCAGGCGCCTGCGCCCGTGCCGGCTTACGCAGGCGCCGGCATCAATTGCCGATGAAGTCGTCATTTGTCGCTTCAATGATGCCGATGGTGCGGCCGTGCTGGTTATGGACGTGCATGGACGATCTTCCAGATAAGGGCAGGCTCGGGCATCAACCGCCTCTCGTCGAAACCACACCTCCCCTTTTTCTTGGCGGTACGCTCCACGATCAATCCGACCGGGATCAAGGATAACAACCGCAGCCTGCTCGCCATGGTGCTGAACTCCCCTACCAAACAGCACCACGCGAACGGCAAAGATCATCAAGGTCGATGGTATGGAACAGCCCTTCGAAACGGCATCGAAGGCGCCCACCCTGGTCGTGCTGAACACCACAAAGAGAAGGAAACGATCTATGGAACAGATTGCCACCGCCGGTACGGATCTGGGCGCTCACGTCATTTCATGGGCGGCCACGGTTGCCTCTTTGCGGGATCGGAATTGCTCCCATCCTGCTGCGCGAAGATTACACTCGACGCAGGTCCCGCAACCGAAACCCCAGCTATGTCTATGCTCTCGGTCTCCGCTATAGCAAGTGTGGCTTCCCTCGCAGATGAGCTTCACCAGCGCCTCGCCGCCCAGCCAATCCGCCAGCGCCCAGGTCTGCGCCTTGTCGCGCCGCATGAGGGGTGTGTGAATGACGAAACGCGTCTCTATTCCAAGGTTCAAGGCAAGTTGCATCGCTTTAACTGCGTCATCTCGACAATCCGGGTAGCTGAAACGATCCGTCTCGGACACGCCGATCACGAGGTGTTTCGCGCCCATCCGGTAAGCTATCGCGGCCGCAAAGCCGAGGAACAGAAGGTTCCGGCCAGGCACGAAGGTATTTGTTAGACCGTTCGCGTTCAGTGCGACCTCGACGTCGCGCGTGAGCGCGGTATCACTGATTTGGCCGAGCACGGCCATGTCAATCATGTGGTCCTCGCCTAGTCGCCCACGCCAGGCCGGAAAGTCTTTTCGAATGCGCCCGAGCAGGTAGGGCCGCACATCGAGCTCGATCCGATGCCGCTGCCCATAGTCGAAGCCGATTGTCTCGACGCGCTCGAAGTTCTCCAGCGCCCAGGCCAGGCAGGTTGTCGAATCCTGGCCGCCGGAGAAAAGGACGATTGCGGTTCCCGGATCTCGTTGCATCAGGTCAACCCTCGTATTCAGCCCAGCACAGCGGCGTCTCATAGACCGTTACCGAGCACATTTGGCAAAGAAGCGGCTTGGTTTGGTTCCAGATCCAGATCGCAATGTTTTCCGCTGTTGGATTGTCGAGACCCTCAACCTCATTCAGATACTGATGGTCGAGACGTTGCAGAAGCGGTCCGAACACAGCCTCGACATCGAAGAAATCGATGACAAAGCCTGTGTCTGGATCGACGGGCCCTTCCAGACGCATTCAACACGGTATGAGTGGCCATGCATGCGGTGACATCGGTGGGTTTCTGGCACCCGCGGAAGACAGTGCGCTGCCTCGAAGGTGAAAGCTTGCGTAATTTTCATGGGATCCCGAGAAGTTTGTGGGTTTGAAGGCTCAAGCGCCAACGTGGGTTGGCAAGACAATAGGCCACTGCGGCGGTCGTATTCGCCTCGCGCTCGGGCCCATCCATTGGCTGAAGCAAAAGGTGCTCAAACGCGAGAACTTCGAAATGTTCGGGCTCCCCGCCAATCTGAGGATATACAAGCTTTAGCTCGTCCCCTGCCATGACCACGAGGCGTGCATTGCATTTCGGACTGACGCACAGCCAGTCGATGCCGGCGGGTGTGGGGATGGTACCGTTGGTCTCAACGGCAATTTCAAACGCCAAGGAATGCAGCGCTTCCAGGAGTTCTTCATCGATCTGGAGGAGGGGTTCCCCTCCGGTGAGCACGACAAGACGCTGCCCAGTTCCCGGCCCGCGCCAGGCTTGCTCGACCGCCAACGCAAGCTCTTGTGCGGTGGCAAAATGTCCGCCACCGGGGCCATCTACCCCAACGAAATCGGTGTCGCAGAATCCGCAGAATGCTCTTGCCCGGTCGCCTTCACGTCCCGACCAAAGGTTACAGCCGGCGAAACGACAAAATACGGCAGCCCGCCCGGCATTTCGTCCTTCACCTTGAAGGGTGTAGAAAATTTCCTTGACCGCATATGGCATTGCTTACGCGACCTTCCGCCGAGCAAGGGAGCGCCTCTGCTGGGTTACGAGACGCGGCAAAAGGTGGGAAATGCCGCACTGCACGTTTTGCAACTCGCTCCACCGTCGAGACCCGCTTTCGGCCGAACTCCACACAGAATTAGGATTCAGTGGGGAAAGGTTGCGGGGAAGGGTCTCTGGTTCCTCGAAGCCTATCACTACGAGAAATGGTTTGATCACGTCGCTCATGGCAATGATGCCTTGACAAGGACGAGGCGTGAGAATCCTGGTGTCTCCTCGAAAGCCTGCCTCACAGCACGGAAGAACTCGCTCATCAGCCGTAAGCCGCGCTCCAGGATGAGGCGGTCGAGCGATGAGGATGTCATGTGCGGCGGCAGGGCGCCGAAAAAACCCGCTATGTCCTGATCGGTGATCTGAAGGGCTTCATCGATGGTCTTGCCGACGATGAATTCGTTAAACGCCGAGGAAGCGGTTATGGCCGAGCCGCGGCCGAAGGTCTGGAACGTTGCGGCGGTGATCGTTTGCGTCTTACGGTCGAAACCCATCGTCAATTTAAGCCCACCGCCGCAGGCGACGGCGCCGACCTCGCCGGCCGCATTGGGAGTGTCCAAAGCGCCGACATTGTTCGGGTTGATGAAATACAGCTTGTCGCTGAAGAGGTAGACGTTGTCGGTGTCATCCCGCATAGGCGCCGATCCTTGTCATGATGGCGGCTAGCCGAAGGACTTGCCGCAGGCGCATTTGTCCCGCGCATTGGGATTGTCGAAGACAAAGCCCGAGGATTCCAGGTCCGTGACGAAGTCAACGGTCATGCCGGCGAGATGGGGCTGGGAGTTTGCGTCGATGAACACCTTGAACCCGTCCGTCTCCATGATGGCATCGCCCTCGCGCGAGACGCTTTCCAGACCCATCAGGTATTTGAGGCCGGCGCAGCCTCCCGCCTCGACCATGATACGAAAGCCTTCCGCCGGCTCGTCGGCGCGGGAAAGCGCGGCCTTGACGGCAGCGACGGCGTTTTCAGTGAGTGTGATCATGGGACTATTTTCTTGCGGATGCGTTCGCAAGTCGCGCTGCACAGAACGTGCCAGAGACGACAAATCCATTAAAACAACGGTTTAGCGGATTTGGCGCCCTGTCTGACTATCCTACAATTGTCGGATGTCGGACAGAGAGAAACCTTGCGTACAGAAGCGGCATCGGACAAATCGCCAGTGTCGTCGCCTGAGCCAGCGTTTTCGATCATATGAATGTCGACCAGTTAAGGGCGGGAACACTTAAGCGTGCTGCGCTCCAAACGCCGCGCCATCGTCACCACACAGTGCGGTGGGGATCGCCTAGGGGACTTCTTCTATGATACCCGCTTCATGACGAACTTCAGACCTTTTCGGGTTTTCGCACATGGGCGGTTCAGTGGTGATCCGCACAAGGACTCCTGTCGACCGGTCCTCTATAACGAATAGGAACAATCATTCCGAGAACGATAGTTCCCGTTCAGGTCCATATCTCGATGTGGATTTCAAGAGACCATGGCGATTATGCGTCGTTTGCGCCGAGCAGGACCTGACGCAAGAAGTGCTAGCTGCGCGTGCTGAGCTTAGCATCCGCTACGTGGCTCGATCGAACGTGCCCGTGTCTCTGCGAGCGAAAGCGTGCTCGGGCGGTTAGCAGCCGCGCTGAACGTGGATCCCTGCGCTTTGATCAGACCGCCGCACAAATAGCAGCTATGTTTGCATCCGGATGCTGAACTCATCATGTGCGAACTCGGACTGCCGTTGAAGGCGCGCGCTGAAGATCGCCGTCCCTGATAGTCACGATCTCCTTCTGGCCTCGGGCCGAATGTCGCGAGCGATGCGCATGCGGCCAGGTCCCTGCAGTCCGCGTGCCTTATAGGCGGGGCGGGCGCGCGCTCAGGTGGATGTCTCGGCCAATCCCGTCGAGCTCGCCGGTCTGGATGCACCGCTCGTCTGCCCCATTTGCACGGCCGCCAGCAACAGCTATCGAATCGCCAAAAGCCTTCATCGGCGCCATCCACAACGCCGCGACGGCCGGATGGGTGAGTCGGACCTGAACAGTGCCGCCGGTCCGCCGATGCGGAACCGAGTAGAAGGCCCCGTCGGCTTCGAGGTGGTGATCGCGATTCGCTGGCCACCTCCATTTGGCGTTATTCGAACGGTGCCGCCGGCTACGGCATCAAGGCTGCTCGCTCGATTTCCTCGAACAGTCCCCCGCGGGGTTTGCCGGCATGGTACATTGGCCCGCTTTTGCGAGGGGGAGAAACCACGTTGATGGCCCACCGTTCTCAATGGCTGCGAGCGGGTGAGTTTTGTTTCCTCTCGCAATGACCATCTCACAGCCCGCGTCCGTGGCAATCCTTGCTGCCATCAACTTTGTCACCATGCCACCCGAACTGTGCCGTACGAAGGAAGGACCCGCCATGGCCTCTATCTTGGGAGTAATACATCGAACCTCTGTCACCAGATGGGCTGCAGGATTGACGTGTGGGTCTTCCGAGAAGAGGCCATCTACGTTGGAAAGCAGTATGACAATGTCGGCGTTTACCATCTGCGCGATCCGTGCCGCTAGCCGATCATTGTCGCCAAAACAGATCTCCGCCGTTGCGGTCGTATCGTTCTCGTTGATAATGGGTACGGCGCCAACTTTGAGAAGTTGTTGAAGGGTTGAAGCAGCATTGAGACGTCGATGTTGGTTGTCTATATCTTCTCGGGTCAATAGTATTTGTCCAACACTAAACCCATGGCCTCTTAGACTCTGTTCGTAGGCACGCATGAGCAGAACCTGACCGATAGCGGCGGCCGCCTGCTTCTCCTCAACTCGCAGAGATCTGTCCAGATGATTGAAGCGACTTGAGCCGGCGGCGACAGCACCGGAGGTTACGATGATCACCTGCTGCCCGCGTGCGAAAAATCGGCCGACATCCTCTATTACCGTCTCAAGCCAAGGACCGTGTATCTCTCCGGTTTCTGCATTGGCGATCAGTGCCGAGCCAATCTTTACCACCACCCGGCGAGCCGAAACCAACCGGATTTGGCTTGTTGGTGCTGCCGTTGAGTGTTGCTGCGCTAGAGGTGAAGACACGCTCTCGCCCTTTCTGATGTCACGTCTTTGAGGGTGTAAGGGTGCACGAGGCGTCCTTCATTTCAAAACAGCTGTCAGCAAGCCGCCTTCGCTTTCCGCGATCAGAAGCGGTAAGTGAAACCTGCGCCTAGCAGCCGGGGATTGAGCGCGGCCTTCCCCGTCACCTTCGCGCCGCTTCTGGAACGTTGCGGCGGTGATCGTTTGCGTCTTACGGTCGAAACCCATCGTCAATTTAAGCCCACCGCCGCAGGCGACGGCGCCGACCTCGCCGGCCGCATTGGGAGTGTCCAAAGCGCCGACATTGTTCGGGTTGATGAAATACAGCTTGTCGCTGAAGAGGTAGACGTTGTCGGTGTCATCCCGCATAGGCGCCGATCCTTGTCATGATGGCGGCTAGCCGAAGGACTTGCCGCAGGCGCATTTGTCCCGCGCATTGGGATTGTCGAAGACAAAGCCCGAGGATTCCAGGTCCGTGACGAAGTCAACGGTCATGCCGGCGAGATGGGGCTGGGAGTTTGCGTCGATGAACACCTTGAACCCGTCCGTCTCCATGATGGCATCGCCCTCGCGCGAGACGCTTTCCAGACCCATCAGGTATTTGAGGCCGGCGCAGCCTCCCGCCTCGACCATGATACGAAAGCCTTCCGCCGGCTCGTCGGCGCGGGAAAGCGCGGCCTTGACGGCAGCGACGGCGTTTTCAGTGAGTGTGATCATGGGACTATTTTCTTGCGGATGCGTTCGCAAGTCGCGCTGCACAGAACGTGCCAGAGACGACAAATCCATTAAAACAACGGTTTAGCGGATTTGGCGCCCTGTCTGACTATCCTACAATTGTCGGATGTCGGACAGAGAGAAACCTTGCGTACAGAAGCGGCATCGGACAAATCGCCAGTGTCGTCGCCTGAGCCAGCGTTTTCGATCATATGAATGTCGACCAGTTAAGGGCGGGAACACTTAAGCGTGCTGCGCTCCAAACGCCGCGCCATCGTCACCACACAGTGCGGTGGCGAACAACGGGTGGTCGATAGCCGCATCGATCGCGCCTCCTCGCTGGCGCTGTCGATTCTGCGTTGGCTCGTGGGTGCCGAACACCACTCGCGTGCTCGGCCCGTGGTCTGTAGTGCGGCCGCCACCTCGCGAGCGCCGACAGAGGCTTTGTGAAGCCAGGAGGTGGGCCGACGCGCCGCCCAGGGACAGCGCAATCACCGCCACGGCGCCCACGGCCACGATTGGGCGCCACGGTCAGTTCCAGTTCTGTCGCCAATTCGCGGTCTGGCTCGTCCGCATTCCAAAACGAAACTCGAGCGAACACCGGTCTCGCCGTCACAGCGAAGGAGAGAAGAAATCACTATCTGCCACAGATACTCGTCGGCAAGGATCCCGTCACGGCCAAAGGCGGGTACTGACTGCCACGTATCGATACCCAAAGCGTTGCAACAGATTCGTCAAACAAATTTACAGACTCTTTGCGAATGCAAGTCGTTGACCATGATACATTCGCTTTAAGTCCGAGATTGGCCGTAGCTAATCGCCGAAATCGATCGTTTGGAATGCGCAAACATGGAACCTGCAGCGTTGATCGCAAGCCGCATACAGAGAGGCCCTCTAATGGATACCGACATTTTCGCAGCTTACGAGTCTAACGTTCGTCGCTATGGGCGATCGTTTCCCACAGTCTTTACAAAGTCACTTGGGGCGACAATCTGGGACGAGTCCGGCAAACCATATATTGATTTCCTCGTAGGGTCCGGAGCGCTCAATTACGGTCATAACCATCCAGATATTATGGCGCCGGCAATTCAATATCTCGCCGATAGAAATATTGTTTTGTCGCTTGATATGTATACAGCTGCAAAGCGTGATTTCATCGAAGTGTTTGTTAAGTCGATCCTGAAGCCCCGGGGCCTTTCTTACAAGATACAGTTTCCTGGGCCGACCGGGACGAACGCTAACGAAGCGGCGTTGGCGCTGGCGCGAAAATATACCGGCCGCTCGAGTGTCATGGCCTTCACAAATTCGTACCATGGCATGTCGCTCGGCTCCTTGGCGGTGTCGGGTTCAGCGTCAACCAGACAGCTTGGCGGCGTTGCTCGCCACGATGTGATCCGTGTCCCTTACGAGAACTATCCGAACCAAACTTTCGATTCCGCGAGTTACATTGATCACGTGTTGGGCGACCCAGGCAGCGGGATAGAAAAGCCGGCCGCAATCATCCTGGAGCCCATCCAGGCAGAAGGCGGCATGAACACCGCATCCGCACCATGGCTCGCAGAAATTCAGCGCATTTGCCGTAAGCACGACGTTGTTTTCATCGTCGATGACATTCAGGCAGGTTCGGGACGAACGGGCGATTTCTTCTCATTTGAGTTCGCGAAAATCGAGCCCGACATCGTGTGTCTTTCAAAATCGCTAAGCGGTTCAGGCAATCCGTTGTCCATAGTTCTGATTCGCCCAGACATGGACATATGGAATCCGGGAGAACATAGCGGGACCTTCAGAGGCAATAATCTCGCCTTCGTGACTTCCGCGGCCATGTGCACGATGTGGTCCGATAGGCAGTTTACTACAGCCGTCGAGCGGACGGCCGTCAAACTGCAAGAACACCTTGATCGTCTCGTTGCGAAATTCCCTGAGTGCATCGAACAAAAGCGCGGCCGTGGTCTGATGGCCGGCCTCAAGTGCCGTTCGCAGGCCGTTGTTGGCCGTGTGCACGATGTCGCGTTCGAAAACGGCCTGCTGATCGAATCTTCAGGGCCAAATCGCGACGTCATCAAAGTCCTTCCGCCGATAACCATCTCAGATGACGAGCTCGATCATGGCATTGCTATCCTCGATCAGGCACTACAGGAGAAAACCAATGGCGACTAACCAAGTACCGCAAACGCCGTCCATCTCGCCTCTTACCATCAAAGAACGAACCGGCTCGATCAGCACCACGGAGATCATCTCGGTCCTGAAAGGTGAGATCACGGCTCTGCACATCAAGAAAGCTTTCAGCATCGAAGTAGCCGAGGAGATCACCACTAACTTTGTTAGCAGTCCTGGTCTCAAGGAGCGTAAAGATGGCGTCCCCGGACAATATGTGGGCGCATCCCATTACAGGAAGGATGCAGCCACATATTTCGCGGAGGCGGAAACTGCGCGACCGTACGTCGACGCCCTTTTTGGCAATTTGGTTGATCCGGTCCGAGGAATATTCGACGCGTTGAAGCGCGAGCTTCACGACGAAGGTATCGAATTGCGGCTGGCCCGTTCGGCGCAGGGCCAGGCCAATATTTGTCGCGCTCTCAGTTGGTCTGGCAGTGGCACCTTTTCCTTGGAGCCCCATGACGATGTCGCTCAAGTCCTATGTGCCGGGAACGACTACGAGCTTTCTTCGGTGGCGCACAACACCGTCGCAGCACTCAACTTCTATCCCAGCATGCCCGAGGAAGGTGGCAATCTGCGCCTCTGGAGTCATAAGCCGACAATCGCGGATCGAAAGTCGCAGGGTGTGGAGACCACAGGTTATCCGTATTCGGCAGCTTATCTCGAGGCTTTTCCTTCTAGCGAGTTCCAGCTCAAGGCCGGAGATATCGCACTAATTGATGGCGGTTTCGTTCATGGGGTCACCGGCCAATCAGGCAACGGAAAGCGCCGCGTGCTGCTGAACAGCTTTTTCGGATTTGCGCGGCCAGATCTCGTTCTCTGGTGGACATGACATCGGATGTCGCAGCGACTGCTCCCGCCGGCAGTTCGCCCGTCTCTCGATCAATTTTAGGACTGTTTGTCCACACCATTTTCCAGGGACGATCCCATCAGGTTTAGATCGGTGGCGAGAGACCCTAGCGGAGATCTTTGATCGGCGACGAAATGAGGGAGAGAAAATTGCTGAAGATGAGAAGGTCATCCCGCCATCAAGAGATGGTTGATGGCGGCGCCGCACGCCAGGGCGCAGGCACATGATCCCGACGCTTGAAAGCGAACGCCTGGTGCTGCGTGGCTGGCGCAAGGAGGACTTCCCAGCTCATGCGGCCTTCTACGCGGATCACAAGCGTATGCGCTACATGGGCGGGCCGAAAAGCGAATGGGAGGCCTGGACGGTTTTCGCCGCCATGCTTGGCGAATGGGTGCTGAGAGGTTACGGCCTGTTTGCCGTCCAACTCAAGCAAACTCGATCCGTTATTGGGCGTGTGGGCCTGTGGCACCCTTCCTATCTCGACGAGCCGGAGCTCGCTTGGAGCCTCTACGCCGGTTTTGAAGGCCGCGGCTACGCGACCGAAGCCGCACGGCGTGTGCAAGTCTGGACCGCGCGCGATCTCGGGCTGCCGGCGCTCATGAGCTTCGCCCATCCCGAGAACCTACCATCGCAGGCGGTGGCGAGAAGGCTGGGTGCGACACTCCTGCCGGCTACCACTCTGTGCGGCGAGCTGCACTTGCGTTTCCGGCATCGATTGCCGACCTGAAGATCCATCACCGAAAGGACGACGCTCCGAATCCGATTGGCGATGCGTGCTCCAAGAAGAGCCTCTGCTACAACGTCGTGGAGTCTGATGTTCGCGACCGCGTGATGGGCACTCACGCGTCGGGGTCGTGTGGCGAGCATTCGCTCCACCGATTGGCGGGCTCGCTTCGCATACTAGCGCGTTCGGCGCGCCTTGCGGACATCGATCGGAGACGGAGGTGCCGCCGCCGCAGGAAGGTGAAGTCCTAAACTTGCTGGAAATTCAGGGAGGGGTGCATCCTTTGCTGAGGAATCAAAAACCCATGCCGGTTGGCGCCGGCACCAGCAAGGAGGCACCCCATGACGACGAGAGTACGCGCATCGATGCGCACCCGCCAATCCCTTTCCGACCTGATTGAAGGGCGTCTTTCCACACCGGCGGGGCGTTCGGAGCTGATGAAGCTTGCGACCCGCCTGATTTGGAGGAAGCACTGGAGGGGGAGAGCCGGGATGCGGTCGGGCGAGACTATTACGAGCACGGAGCCGAGGCCGGCCAGGGTTACCGCAACGGCGTGCGCAGCGGGCGCCTGAAGACGGCGGAAGGCTTTGTGGAATACTCTGCCCCGCAGGTGGCGGGCCGGGACGCGCCGTTTCGCTCCGAGATCCGCGATCATCTGAAAGGCCGCACCGAGGCGCTCGAGGACCTGGCGGTGGAACTGCTGGCGCGCGGCCTTTCGGTGCGCGACATCGAGGACGCCTTCAAGGACGAGAGCGGTCGGCTGCTGTTGTCGAAGACGGCGGTCAGCGAGATCGGCGAGCGGCTGTGGGCGGACTATCAGGAGTTCGCCACGCGCGACCTTGGCGAATACGAGATCGCCTATCTGTTCATCGACGGCATTGCCGAACGCATCCGCCCCGGTCAGCGGCGCGAGCCGGTGCTGGCGGCCTGGGGCTTCACGGCCTCCGGCGCCAAGGTGCTGCTGCATCTGATGGCCGGCTCCAAGGAGGACGCCGAGACAGTGAGCGCCTTCTTCCAGGACATGCGCGGCCGCGGGCTCGGCGATCCGCTGCTTGTCGTGTCTGACGGGGCGGGCGGCATCATCAAGGCGATCGAGACCTGCTTCCCGCGCTCGGAGCGTCAGCGCTGTCTTGCGCATCGAATGCGCAATCTCGTCGCCAAGGTGCCGGAAGACAGCTGGCCGGAGTTCGCCTGGTAGGCGGCGGTGGCGCGGGCGTCGCCGACGTGCTCACGACATGGGACGAAGGGCACAAGCCGCGACTTGTCGAACTGTCCTGCCGAATCGTTCAGCACTCCCTCGACCAGATTGACGTCCTCCCGATCGCCCGGACAGCGAGTGCCCGTAGCTGCGATCAATCCGAATAGACTTAGGGTACGTCATTTGGCGCAAACCCTTTGCCGGCGGCGGGCCAGTGCCCGTCGCCCAACGGTCCCGTCGATCTCCACATCACAACAGATATAGGACTTGGCGCGATTGAGGGGTGCCAAGATTCCTGGGGGGTCAAGTCCGGGAACTGCTGGATAAATTCTGGCGGGTCTCCTTTGCCGGCGCTTTGTTTTCGAGGCCGTTTCGGGCCTCGTATTCCTGATCGAGCTGCTGCCTGACGGCTACCATCTGGCGGCGCTCGAAGTCGGTGATCCTGATCGCCCGCCACCGCTCGGCAGCGCGGATCATCGCGCCGAACATCAGCTTGAGGACCGGCTTTTCGCCAAACGCGTTGGGGATGATCTTGAGCCGGCGCCGCTCCTCGACGAATAGGCGCTCGAGTAGGTTGGTCGTGCGGATCGCGCGGCGGTGGGTGATCGGCATCCTCAGGTGGGCGATACAGGCCTCGAAGTCGTGCCGCAGGTACACTTTTCCGCGCGTTGGGCGAGCGAAGGCAAGCCTAGAGGATTTGACTCATGGTCCATGAAGCAGGCGATCGCGCTCGGCAATTCCGCCTCGTAATCTTTCACCACTCCGGCGGCCAGGTCGCGCGCAATGGCCCGCGAGGGCGTAACTTCCGCACGATCACCTGGAAAGGGAAATCGCAATGGAGACCACGGCGACAAGCTCAACAAATAGCTCTTGCGCCGGTGTGTGGAAGCCAAAGGTTGCCGATTCTTCCTAGGCGTGCGGAAATGGCGTGATCGACCAAGCGATTAAATCGACGGCACTCTGCAGTATCGCCTCTGTCTGAGCACGGTTGGGCGAAGCGGCGATGACATGGCCGATCGAGTCTCGGTAATCGCCTTTTCTGACGATCGGCGTCTGGGGTTTAACATAAAATTTGACCTCAGCGACACCTGGTATAGCAGCCGCCCGACTCTCGGCGCTGATAGAATCAAGAATGCCGTCGCGATCAGGAAGTAAGAACCGCGTGGCGGCAACGTGTGAGTGCCTTTTCCGCAAATTGCATTCGTCGCCGACCACAAGCTTGATGTGCTCGGTGACTAGATCGACGCCGTAAGCCAGCCGCACCAATTTAGGACAGGTCGCACCCGAAAGACGCGGATTGACCTCAATGACTACTGGGCCCCGCTTCGTCAACCGGAGTTCGATGTTGGTTGGCCCCCAGCTAAGGCCCAGAGCGGGCAAGCAGCTCAGCGCAGCATCCGCGATACTCTTATACTCATTATCTGTTAGCGGGGCCGGATGGGTAGCCCCGCGAAAGACAAAATGCGGTGGTGGCCCGAAATCTGCGGCTTCAATCCCCACGACCTCATTTCCCATTAAGTCGGCGCTATAGAATGGACCTTGGGCAAATTCTTCGACCAGTATTCGCGGCGAGGACCATAGGTGCTTCTCGCCCAACAGATAGGTTGTATGTTCGGCCACCTCATCGACGTTGCGGCACAATCGGACACCGCTGCTGCCACTGCCTGCAGCTGGCTTAAGAATCACGGGCAGGCCGATGTCGAAGGTAGCGCTTTCTACTTCCGCCCAATTCACTGCGAGGCGATAAGCCGGTATTGGAACGCCGGCCTTTGCGAGGAGCTGACGTTGAGTGAATTTGTCGCAACACCGTTCAATGGACTCGGGGTTTGGTCCCGGTAAATCGAATCCTTGGCAGAGTTTGGCGATTCTCGCATAGAGCGACTCGTCGAGAGCTGTAAAGCCAGTAATACCTGCAATGTCATAGGAGCCGCGCAGGCCAGAACATTCGTGGCTCAACGCGTCGAGACTATCAGTGTCGACACGGATTGCCTCAAGCTTTTCCGCCCTGAGATAATCGTACTGAGCCGGATCAGTCGACAGGGTAATTGGCTGGAGGCCAAGGTCCTGTATCGCTTGTATGTATAGCGGACCGTTGCCCCTATGACCTTCAACCAGAATTAGCACGCTCTTTGCCATTGGCTTCAACCTTAATTCGAACTCTGTGGCGATCCGAGCCCAAATTGGCACGGGATTTGGCTGTGTCTGCCAGTTGAATTGCGCGGAACGTAACACTATTAGCGAGCTGTGGTGGCGAAGATTTTATAAAGTTGTTTGAAGAATTTGTTTCTCCGATAGGTTAGATAGAACGGCGCTTGTATAAATGGAAATGGATGCATTGCGGCCAAAGCGCCAGGCATCGGCGTGTTTTTCGCCGCTATATAGGAGCCGAGTTTGCCGCGATCATGACACTCGGTTGCAGCCACAGCCCTGAAGATGCCGCTCAAACCGATCCGCGTATTCGTTTGCAATACGATGAAGGCGCGCGCCTGTGCACCGGTTACATCCACTGCCGAATGGCTGAATAGCTCGTCTGCGACATCGGCACGGTCCTTTCGGGTCGCCCATGAATGGGAAGGTGGCCCACATGGAGGGAATGTGTCCGAGGAAGAACTCGCGGCCGACACAGCGCGGCGATAGAATTCCCAGAAGCCGCCTTAGTCAGGTTGCTCCCCGAAGCTGTCCGTCGTGCGAGTATGATGAAAGTTTGGCGGTCACCTTGTCGAGAGGCGGGATTGGCGGCGGTAGGCTGCGCGTAGGATCTTGCCACGGTCTATTCGCCAAAACGCCGTAGCATCGAAGTCTTGACGGTTCGGGGGGCCGCGATGATGAGGCTCAACGAGTCGATCTGCATCGTCGCCGGGCTTATCGAAGTTGACGTCCTGGGCTCGCGGGGGTTGCCGGGCCTTGGCCGGCGACCTGCGGCCGGTGCGGGCGCCGGCTCTTCGGCTCGGGCGATCAGGGGTCGCTCCGTGCCGACGTTCTCAACCTTGCAGGACCGGCTGCCTAAGGAGCTGGCACTGGCCGGCATTGCTGATATCAGATCGCTAAACCACTTCGTCGTACGGACCTATCTGCCAACTCACCATGCCCGCTTCGCCAAGCCGGCTGCGGCTGAAGACACCTTTGTCGCCTCCGACCAGCAACAACTGTGCGGCGAGGAGGAGCGCGTCGTTGCCCCGCCATAACACGACGGCATCGCGCGGCTGCCATTGCAGTGCCGCAGAGCCCCACCCGACAACACTTCGTCAAAGGCACGGTCATGGATCAGGCGCCACCCGGATGGCACCTGGCGGTCTTCCACGCTCCCCGCTGCATTGCTCGATACACGCCCGACGGGGCAGAATCCAAGAACCTGCCGTAGCGGGCAAGCCGCGCGAACCGGATCAGTGTGAGTTGCTCGCCCGCCGCCTTGCCACGATTGCCAAACAAACCCGTGAAGCTGATCCGGCCTCGGACTGAGCTTCGGCTTGGACTGTCGCTCGTGTTAGTAGCAGTCCAGAGGATGTTGCGGACCGTGCCGCGCGACACATGCAGCTCGCGGCAAATCTGCTTGAGGGATCATCCTTGCACATGGAATGCGTGCCGAACTCGGCAATTGTGTCCACCAACTTCACCGCCAACATTCGCCAGGAAGCTGGTGGTCGCACATCGGGGGCAATTTTGCGCCGATTCAGAGTCCATGTCGGAGGCATGTTGGCATGGTCAGGTCAGGCCGAGCAGGTCCGAATCGAGCGGGCCTAACGGGTGCTGACAGGGACGCTTGATCATATTTCGAAGATTTCACGCGGCAGGCAAGAGAAGGTTTCCGCGCCACTGTCCGTAACGCGAAATGTTTCGCTGATCACATAACCGAAATCTTCGTCAATCCAGTTTCCGAGCATCAGGTGAAAAGTCATGTTCGTTTGTAGCACAGTCTCGTCATCTTCCTTCAGGCTAGCTGTCGGTTCCAGCCAATCGATTCCGATGGCGTAGCCGCATCGGGTTTCTTTGTCGAAGCCATGCCTTCTGAGCGTCTTGTTGAAGGCGGCAGCGATGTCCCCGCAAGTGACACCAGGCTTAACCGCGGCAAGCGCCGATTCCAAACCGGCAACTTCACCTTCATGAACTCGCCGCAGGCGGTCCGACGGCTTGCCGATTGAGAACGTGCGCATAAGCCCAGAAACGTACCCGTGACGAACACCGCCAAACTCAAGATTGATCTGGGACCCGTCGCGGAAAACATCTTCACTCCATTGAACGTGAGCCGTAGCCGAACGAGGTGAGGCACACAGGTAGAAGTCGGCTAAATCTGTCCCTGGCTTGCCATTGGCACCCCGGATGAGCGTCGAAATGATCTCTGCGGCAGCATCAGCCTCTCTTACTCCCGGTCGGATCACTTCCTTCGCTCGTAGCATTCCTGTATCTGTGATCGCCGCCGCTTCGCGCATCACGGCAATTTCGAGATCGGACTTAGCCAACCGAATCCAAGCGATTGCGTCGCTGAAACCCACAATAGAGGCAGGAGACATCCTAGTCTTGAATTTTTCGACAGTCTCAGACCGAAGGTACTTTGTCTCGATTCCTATCCGTCCTTTAGCAATGCTATTTTGATGCAGGAAGTCGATCATCGCATCAAAGCCATCGGTTTCCGGGTTGGCAATAAGTGCTTCTGGGTAGCCAATGACCCGACCGCTGTCGATAAACATCTGATGCATCGCCGCCGGCGCATCACAGCGGCGCGCAACGAACGTTGGCTCTTCCTCTGCCAAGGAAATTATCAGGCCCTGCGGGACGTATCCTGATTTGCAGGTGTATCCTGAAAGATAGGTGATGTCGGCCGAAGTGGTAACGATTAACGTATTAGTCTCGCGGCGTTCCATTTCCGCCTTAACTGCGGAGAGCCGTCGAAGGTATTCAGCCCGCGGGAACGCCTGGAACCCTTTTGGTATAGCCATTTGACTTTAACTCCTTTCTCAGATGTAGTTTCCAGTTGGGACGTGAGGCAAATGCTGGGCAACGATGCGCGCGCCAGCGTCTGCAAGGCAGGAAGGAACGTCAGCGCCGCCTTCCGCCGCACGATGCGAGCTGGCCGGAGCGGGTGGCCATGTCATCACCAAGTGCACTAGAAAGCACAAGCGTGCTCGGGCCGAGCCATCAATGCCGCATTTGGCCTCCGGAGATTGAAACCGTTGGCGCCAAAGCTCAGAGGCGCCGTTAGAATTCGCGATGCAAGCGCGTCGCAGCGGCCGCCGCAAAGGCGCAGCATGGCTATCTCCCGTCTCTCCGGCCCGATACGCGCCGCCCCAGCTCCAGTCCTCTCTGTCGCTCGCATCGAAGCCGCCCAGACGGAGCAGTAGCCCCCACTGGGAATCCGCCTTCATGTAGGCGAAAGGGATGGTCTGCGCCACAGTCCGCGCGGATTGCGGCCATCTTGCCAGACTGTAGAGGTACTGGCCGCGGCCTTGATCAGAGGGATCGCTGGCCGACTGGCTAGCGGTAAGAGCCCGCTCCCCCTCCACGTCTTGGGAGCATTCAAAGGTGGGGAGAGATTGATTGGGGGGCGTGTCCGGACAACCTGACGAATGATGTCGCAAAAGCCTTCCATCGGCTCGGAACGGCTCAGCTCTCGTCACGGCGACCGCATGTTCAGCGAGCGCGATCATTGGATGATTTCTCCTCAGTCCAGGCAGCAGCGCGTTTGCGATAGCCCTGCATGTGTTGTGCCAAATCAGAAAAAGTTCAGAACAATACAATCCCGCTGATCTAGCTGCGTCTCGTCTCCGACATCGTCGGAGGTCCGACAAAGAGTGCAACCGTAAGCGCCTTATTGCTCGCTGCGCGCTTGAAGGCGCTATTCGAGGAAGCCCCGTGCCGGTCCCATGATGAATCTCCGCACGCTCGTGTATAGGACCCTCTGGCGCCAACATTCTGCGCGAGATGATCGGGCTTCCGCCGAGCGGCTGGTGGGGAGGGAGGTGGGGGCGGCGACCGGCGCCGCCTCTTGGAGCTGTGGAACACGGCCGATAAGGCGCTGACAGCGTCGTTGAGCTTGCAAGTGGCGACGATGTAGGCCAGCAGCGCCCAATTTTCAGCGCCGACCTCATGACCGGCAAAAAGCGCATTTTTCTTGTAAGAGCGACCGCCCTGATGGCGTTCTCGACCGGGTTGGTGTCGAGCTCAAGCCGGCTTGGTCGTCGCTCGCGCAATCTATGTCGAGACGTCGCTTTCATTCCTCGGGCTTGGCGATCCGTTGCAGTCTTCTTGGGGCACTTTGCTGTCGCTCGCTTAGCGCGCCGGTGCCGCCAGTGTTGGAGCTTGGTGCCTCGGTGCACCCGGGGCGTGTGTGCTTTCGGTTCCCCTTAGCTTCGTCCTGGTTGGCAAATGCCCACGACGACACGTTCAACCCACGGCGGCGGGTTATCCCACGACAAACACCTTTCAGGAGAAGCCTCCGCTTCTGGAGGTCGACGGCTCTCTGTCGACTATGGGCTCAAGGGCGTTTCATCGCGTGCAATTGACAGCGTAAGCTTCACGCTTCGAGCTGGAGAGGCCGTTGGCCTCGTCGGAGAATCGGGCAGCAGGAAGACCACGACTGCAATGGCGATCGCGAGTCTGCTATCACCCAACGCGCGGGTCAGCAGCGGCGAGGTGCGTTATCGCGGTAACCGCCCGCCGATCGATGATGATGCGGCTATGCGGCCACATCGCTGGAGAGAAACATCCGTAGTCCTCCAGGACGCGATGAATGCGCTTAATTCTGTTCACCGCATCAGCCGTGTATGCTGAAGCTCGACATGTCGCGTATCGAAGCGACCGCGCGGCCAAGAGAGCTGCTCGAGCTCGTCGGTATTCCGACAGATCGCGGCGCTGTCTATCCGCACAAGTTGTCGGGCGGTATGCGTCAACGCGTGATGATTGCAATGGCGCTGGCATGTCGCCCCTCGATCGTCATTGGCGATGAGCCGACCACGGCTCTCGACGTCATTACTCAAGCTCAGATTCTCAAACTTCTGGGTGAGTTGCGATCGCAGCTTGACCGCGCCCTGATCTTGATCAACCACGATCTATCTGTGGGGCCCGAGGCTTGTGATCTGGTGATGATCATGTATTCCGGCCGCACCGTCGGGGACGGCACCGTCGCTGAAGTATTCGCCAGACCTAGGCATCCGTACACGCGCTTGCTGATCGAAACGATTCCGAACCCGGTGAACGGCAAAAAGATGATCCGGCCGATACCAGGTGATCCTCCCAACCTGGTGAATCGACCCCCAGGTGCGCCTTCCATCCGCGTTGCTCATCAGCCATGGGGGTTTGCGCGACCGAAGTCGCCAGCCTCGATCAGTTCGAGCGAGGACGCGTCGCCTGTCACCTCCACCGGTCGTCGTCGCAGGAAGAGAGGGGCGCAGTTCATGCCTGACACTGCCGGAATCCTACGTCTTGAGAGCCTAAAGGTCCATTTTCTATCCAGGGGGACTGTTTGACCGTGTCTTGGGCCGGCTTGCCGGCGCCGTGCGGGCGGTTGACGGCATCGACGTCGACCTCCGACGGGGTAAGGTCGTCGCCTTGGTCGGAGAATCGGGAAGCGGCAAGACGACGGTGGGCCGTGTCATCACCAAACTTGCCCAGCCGACGGGCGGCAAGCTATTATTCGATGGCCGCGACATGACGTGGGGGCAGGGCGCTTCGCGCTGCGTCCTTACCGGCATCGAGTGCAAATGATTTTCCAGGACGCTTATCAGGCGCTCAACCCGCGATAGTCTTCAATATTGTGGCGGAGCCATTGCGGTCACTGCGGTCACTGCGGCTGATCGACAACGCCACTCAACTCGCCGAGCAGATGAGTGAAGCGCTTGCGTCCGCAGGGCTCAATCCTCCCGATCTGAGCATTGGGGCGACAAGTTCCTGTTCCAAGTAGACGATGCTGGACCATACTGGCGGCTTGTGTGCGCTCCGACAAATGAGCCATCCCCGTCGTGCTAGGAGCAGGTTGTGCCGCATCGAGCGGGCTTGATCTCGAGGAGGTTCATGTCCTCGAGCAGCACCTGGTTGTCCTCTAGCGAGAAGGTCTTCGTCCCCGCCTCGTCTGCGCGACGGAAGCGGACGTGTTGGGCACGATCGCTCCTGACGAGCCGAGCTGAACTCTCAAAGTCGGCCTGTCGGCAGGTGGTCACTATTCGGTCGCACGGCATCCATTCCGCGGCTCGAACTTGATCTACTCGGTTAGCTCGTTCGTGACACCGGACACCGTCGTCGAGCTTGATCTCGCCGGCGACCGATCGGCAGTTTTGTACAAGACTCACGTCCCCGGTTGAATACGTCGCGACGGTCGTCATGGCAGAGGCCGAAGACGGGGTGCAGGTCCCAATCTCGTTGGTTGCGCGGCGCGATCGAACAGGCCCTGGCCCGGTGCTCTTGTATGTGTACGGCCGCTACGGAACATCGATGTGGCCTTCGTTCTTTGCCGGCGCAGCTGCATCTCGCCGCGAGATGATCACGATATAAACACTGCATTTGACGCATACAGCCGTGACAGACAATTGTGTCTGACGAAATCCGGAAACTGAGCGGCAGCTTCAAATGCCGATCGGAAGCGAACTGTTGCAAGCGGGCCCGATCAACGTAACAAACTATTGAGGTGAGATATGCCGACGATATCCCAAGCGATTCCTCTGACGGGTGTCCCATTCCCGCTATCTGAATACGAGCGCCGGCAACTCAAGGTACTGGAGGCAGTGGCGAGCGCCAAGCTAGACGCACTTGTGGTTAGTGCGCATGGCCATCTTCGATATCTCAGCGGGTATGATGGAAGCGGCGGATACTTCGCGCCGTTTCCTTTGATTCTGGTGCCGGGTCGGCCGCCGATATATGTCGTTCGAGAATACGACGAACACGCGGTTCGCGCGTATTGCTGCATTGACGAGATCGTTACTTATACCCATCAGCCCGATTTTGGGACAGTTTGCGCCGATGTCCTTCGCCGGCTTGGCCTGCAAAACAAGCGGGTCGGTTTTGAGCTTGCCTGCTGGAACCTCGCACCGGCTGATGTGGGTGCGATTCAGGCGCAACTTCCCGATTTGAAGATCTCTGATGCGAGTCGGCTGGTTTCTTCGGTCGCGGCGGTAAAGGGCGAGCTAGAACTCCAATGTATGCGCGACGCGATGCGTATGACCGACTTGGCGGTGCGAACGTTCCAAAGCTCCCTACGGGTGGGTGTTACCGAACTGGAAATGGTGGAGAAGATGGCGGCGGCGATCAATGCAGACGTCACCAACACTGGCGGTGAAGTTGGACTGGCTCCCGCAATGACGATTCTATTCGGGGAGCGGACGAAGTTGCCCCATGGCCCTGCAACGCATCATCCCATTGGTAATAACGAGCCGGCCTTTCTAGAAATCGGCGCATCAAAGCACGGGTACGCTGCCGGAATGGTCCGGTGCGCCGTGCTTGGGCGACATCAGGAGACAGAATCCCTGCATGCCTTGGCCGAGGAGGTCATCGAGACCCTCGTTGCCGCTATCAAGCCGGGTACCACCGCGGCCGCGGTGGACGCTGCGGGCCGCGAGGTGCTGAAGCGTTCTGGACGCAAGGGAGTTTTTCGCCAACGAACAGGATATCTAACCGGCATTCATTGGACTGAACGCGGGAATCTGAGCTTGGAGCCAGGCGTGGAAGATGTGCTTCAGCCCGGCATGACATTGCACATGCCAAATATTTTGCGCAGCGAAAATGGCTACTTAATTGGGGCCGGGGCCCAGGTCTTGGTGACCGAGCGTGGCGGGGAAGTACTGAGCAGCATACCATCCACGCTTCATCTCGCCTGACGTTTTACAAATCGCGTCAAAACGAATTGCTCACTACGGCTGGCCGGCCGAGAACGGCCGTCTGGCTTCTCAGGGCTGCGCGTAAGGTGAGCGAGAAGCTCGCTTCCTTCGGTATCAATCACATCGAGACGAGGATATCCGGCAGCGATCGGCACACACACGTGGGTTGAGGCGGAGGGGAGAACTTCGCTTACATCCTTGAGGCGCTGCCGAGTGCGTACAATTCGTATTGGTAACGGCCCGACTGCTTCCTTACACACACCCGGTGTATGACTTCAACGATGAAGCCCTGCCTTATGGCATCCGCTATTGGGTAAACCTCGTCGAAACGGCGCTAGCTGTTTGCGACTACGCCCATCGATTGAGGGCGAAAGAAAGGAACCCCGTCCAGTGGCGGGAACGATAGAGGAGAACATAAATGAGCCTTGACACCGAAATCACCACCGAGGACGATCCGCCTAACGCGCTCGCAGCCCGCACCGGGGAGGGCGGTGTGGACCATGTTCGCGATATCCAGGACTGGCTTGCGAGCAGCGCGCTCGCCGGGCTGGTCATCCCGTCGACCGATGGCTTTCTGAGCGAGTTCGCCCCCCCGGCTGAACGGCGGCTGCGCTGGGCAACGGGCTTCCGCGGATCGACGGGCGAGGCAGTCGTTCTGCGCCAGGCGGCGGCGCTGTTCCTTGACGGGCGCTATGCCCAACAGGGCCTTGGCGACACCCGCGGCGCGCCATTGTCGATTGAGCCCGCGGCGCTTGCCGCTCGCCGCGCCTGGCTCGGCAAAGCGCTTCCGAAAAACGCTCGCATCGGCCTTGATCCCCGGCTGCACTCGGCCGTCGACCGGGCCGAATGGCAGTCACTGGCGGACGAGCTCGGCTTCGGCCTGGAGGCCATTCCCGAGAGTCCTATCGACCGGCTGTGGGGCAAGGACATGCCGCCGACCTTTTCGCCGATGGCTTTCGATCATCCTCTGTCGCTTGCCGGCGCCTCGCATGCACAGAAATGCGGGACACTTGCCGAGCACCTGCGCGCACAGGGACTGGAGGCCTTGCTCGTCGCCGATCCGGAGGACGTCTCTTGGCTCCTCAATGTGCGCGCCGCTGACGCGGCACTGCAAACCGAGGTCGGCGACTGGCACATCGTGCCCGTCTGCCGCAGCCGGGCGCTGGTGGAGCGCGAGGGCAAAGTGACCTGGTTCGTGGACCGTCGTCAGCTTGCGCCGGCGCTGCTTGCCCGCGAAAAAGATGGGATCGCGATCACGCCGCCCGACAAGATCGGCGAGGTGCTCGCGGCGACCGCCCGGCGTGGCCCCGTCGGTGCCGACCTGCGCCGTACGCCGGCCGCGCTCGCCGCCGTGATCGAGGCCAATGGTATCATCCGGGCCGACGACACCGTCGCGCTTGGCCGCTGGCGCAAACATGCCGCCGAAATCGAGGCGGCACGGCGCGCGCATATCACCGACGCGGCCGCCGTGGTGCGTTTCATGGCATGGCTGGCGCGGACGGTGCCGGCGCAGAGTGTCACCGAATTTGAAGCGGCCGAACGGCTGGAAGCGCTGCGCCGCGAATGCCCGCAATACAAAGGACCGTCTATGCCCCTGATGTCGGCCTCCGGGCCGAGCGGGGCGCAGCCGCACTACGTGCCCCGGCGCGAGGATTGTCGCCGGCTCAACGACCATCCGATCTACTGGATGGATTCGGGCGGGCAATATCCCGGCGCCACTACCGACAACACGCTCACCCAGGCGCTCGGGCAGCCTGAGCCCAAACACGTGCTCGCCCATACGCTCGTGCTCAAAGGCTATGTGGCGCTGGCGACAGCGCGTTTTCCGGCGGGCATCCAAGGGCTGCGGCTCGACTGCATCGCCCGCCAAGCGCTGTGGCAGGAGGGTATGGACTACGACCACGGCACCGGGCACGGCGTCGGCGCCTTCCTCAACATTCATGAGGGCCCCTACATCGCGCCGAAAGCAAGCGTGGACTCGACGACACCCATCGAACTAGGCATGCTAATCACCAACGAGCCCGGCTATTACGCCGCTGACGATTTTGGTGTGCGCATCGAAAGCCACATGGTCGTGGTGGCCGCGCAGCTGGCGGGGTTTGCCGCCTTCGACACCATCTCGCGGCTGCCGATCGATCCAAAGCTCGTCGACTCTTCACGCCTCGACGCTGGCGAGCGCCGCTGGCTGGCTGGGTATCATAGGACCGTGCTTGCCGATGTAGGACCACTGCTCGATCCCATGTCGCTCGAATGGCTTGCAAGGGTGGCGGCCGCCTTCGCCGCTCTGGCCGACGGGCTGTGAGGGGGGCGCGATGATGTTGCAAGTCTGATAGCCCAAACCAATGGGAGCTGGCGAAGTCATCATCTGGGTTTAGGATCGCACGTGGTGCTGCACACTAGCGGTGGAATGAGTTACAATTGGTATAGGTGTTTTAAAGGTATTAACTGATCTATCCAGAAGAATTATTCAATATCTTTCTGTTTAACATCATAATACGTTGTAATAAATCCGTGCGTGTCGAGCACATGCTGCCAACGTCAGAAGGAGAAATACGTTGGCGCTCTGATACACAAGGGCCTGTTGAATAGATGTCTACCTATCGTCTTGGAGGAACACGAATGCAAAACTATATTGTTCACGGACAGTCGCGGTAACCCCTTTCTCTTTGTTCCACGTGAGGGCTGTGATGGGAGACTTGTAGCCACCGCTTCCTCGTGCCGAGCCACGGATCAGCAATACCCGAATGTCGTGTTCGACTTCCTCGGGTATCAGTTCCCACCGCGGCGCGTGGCGATCAAACAGCGAGATCAGTTCTTCTGTGGCTACACGCCTGCGGCCAGCCCAACGGCGCTGAAGTCGATGCGAGCCACGATCAAAAGCTTGAACATCCCGCGGCAGACGCCGGGGACGCTGGCTGAAATCGCCCAACAGCTCAATCCACTCCTTCGCGGATGGATAGCCTATTATGGCCGCTACAACCGTTCGGCCCTGTCCACTCTGGCTGATTACGTCAATCGGAAGCTCAGGGCGTGGATCACGCGTAAGTTCAAGCGCTTTCAGTCCCATAAGACGCATGCCAGCCTCTTCGTGAGAAAGCTGGCGCGGGAAAATCCAGGACTGTTTGTGCACCGGAAGGCGTTCGGAACGAATACGTTTGCCTGATGGGAGCGGTGTGAATCGAGATGTTCACGCACCGTTCTGCGAGAGGGCGGCAGGTGAAATCCCTCCGGCCTACTCACCCCTTGGATCAAGACGCATGGCCCCGCTAAGGGACAGGGCCTGGACGACTTTCTGCCCGTACGGCCAGGCGAACCCTGGCCTTCCTGGGCGTACTGCGCTGGGGACCGCAAAGTTCTTGTTCCAGATTTCAACGCAGTTTTGGCAAGTATGTCTCGACCCCTCCGGAACAGGCGGTGACCGAGCCCGCGCCACCCAAGGCGACCGCAATTGCGGCAACCGCAATCGAAAGAGGGGAGTGCCAAGGAAAGGGAGCATGCCGCGCATGCGACGCAGGAGACCCCTCGTCAGCCGATTTTGCGACAAGCTCCGTCTGAATGTGCTGTTGAAGATACCGGCGAAGACGGCGCCTGTCCCGAAGCCGGCCATCAGCGCGCCATAGGCGAGTGGTCCTCCGCCCAGCTGATCACGGACAACCAACGGCAGCAGCGCGAGAATGACGATGCTTGCCAGGCTAAAGAGGGTCCCACGCGCGATCACCGCCTTGATTTCGGAAGACATCGCCGTAAAGCGCAGCCCGTCATAGATCGCCGTCCTCATCGACTCGCCTGGAAGAGGCGAAGAGCGAACCTTGCGGCGCGGCGATCAGGGGATCTTCCGCATATTTGGTGCAGGGGCCGGGATTCACGGGCGGTGCGAATGAGTCCATAGAGTCGGAATCGCAGT